>CAJQSS010000001.1 GCA_905616385.1 uncultured Candidatus Nitrosopumilus sp.
CAAAAAAGATAGCTATTCCCGTATAGAAACTTAGATCGTAAACCATGACAAGAATAATTCCAATCTTTAGGACCACTATTCCAACTATGATTAGCAGAATTGGGATTTGTTTTATCATAATTTACAAAGATAATTGGGTTTGATTAACTTTGATTGAATATCCAAGTAGGATGAACTGGATTAGTGATGGAATAGGCTGAGCATCTTATTATTTAGTAAAAAAAACTGAATTTTATGAACAAGAAAACCTTTGCTGTAGATATTGATGGAACTATTACTGAAAATGGTGGTGGTAGAATTCATTTGGATGCATTAGAGGCACTTCGAATGTTGACTAACATGGGTCATGATGTGATCTATGTTACTGGTAGATCTTCTGTTGAAGCGTATTTGCTTTCGGTATTTGGTGGAACTAAAAAAATTGCAGTTGGTGAAAATGGTGGTTGTATTGCTTTGGATGCTGATGATCATGTTTTATTGGGAAATATTGAGGAATGCAACAGGGCATTTGAATTAATTAAAAACAATATTGAGGGTGTGCAAAAAAAGCCTGTATTTCCTAGATTAACTGAAGTTGTTTTGGAACGAACTTTTGATATGGAAAATGCACGAAAAATTCTTTCTCAAAATAATATTAATGTTGAATTGTCTGATAGCCAATATGCTATTCATATTAATTCAAAAGGAATTGACAAAGGAACTGGATTTACAGAATTAATGAAAAAATTCAATATTTTAAAAGATGATGTTATTGCCATTGGGGATAGTGCCACTGACGTTCCATTGTTTAAAGTTGCAAAAACCAGTATTGCTTTGGGTAATGCCTCTGATGCAGTAAGATCTGAGGCTACCATGACTGTATCTGGATGTAGTGGTGATGGTGTTCTTGAAGCACTAGATAAATTAGCACCTAAATTATCTAAGATATAGTATGACATTTCAAGTTATAATTGAAGAAATTGAGAATAATCTTAAAAAAATACTAGATGAACTTTCCATTTCTGATGTAAGTTTTTCTGTGGAAGTTGCAAAGCCTGGATTTGGTGATGTCAGTTCTAACATTGCATTCTTACTTGCAAAGGAACTACAAAAAAGTCCTAAAGATATTACTCAAATGTTAACTGACAAATATTCTCAATGTACTAGTACACTTGTTTTAAAAACTGAAGCACATCCATCTGGGTATCTTAACTTTTTTGCTGATTGGACAAAATTAAGTAAATTGATTCTATCTGATTCATATCTTGATACATTTGGCGATGTTGATATTGGAAATAATTCAAACATTATAGTAGAACATACAAGTGTAAATCCTAACAAAGCATTACACATTGGTCATATTCGAAATATTGTAGTTGGTGATACTGTTTCTAGAATTTTAAGTAAGGCAAATTACAAAGTTAATGTTCTCAATTACATTGATGATTCTGGTTTACAAGTAGCAGATATTATTGTAGGATTCAAACATTTAGGATTTAATGAAGAACCTCCAAATGGAAAAAAGTTTGATCATTATTGTGGTGATGATGTTTATGTTAAAACTACTCAAAAATATGAACTTGATTCTTCTCTTGAAGAAATTAGAAAAAATACTTTGAAAGAACTTGAAGATGGTAATTCTGAAACTGCAGCATTTGGAGATCTCATTACTCGAAAAGTTCTAGCAGGTCAATTACAAACATGTTGGAATCTCAATGTATCTTATGATTGTCTTAATTTTGAATCTCAAATTATTCGCTCAGGATTATGGACAAAAATATTTGAAAAACTCAAAGAAATGAGTCTCATAGAGTTTGAAAATGAGGGCAAAAATGCTCAATGTTGGGTAATTCGTGGAGATGGTAATGAGGAGGACAAGGTAATTGTTCGAAGTAACGGTACTGCTACCTACATTGCCAAGGATATTCCTTATGCTGCATGGAAATTAGGCTTGTTAGATGATCCGTTTTACTATCAAAAATATGATGCCACTCAACCTAATTCTAAAACTCTCTGGCAAACTAGTTTGAATGCTGAGAATACTACTGCTCAAAATTTTACTGCTCAGAAAGTTGTCACAGTAATTGATTCACGTCAAGAAAGATTACAAAAAATTATTACCGTACTAATGGAAAAATTCAATTCAATTCCTGATAGTTATGTTCATCTTGGATATGAATCTGTGACATTAAGTTCTGATACTGCAAAAACTCTGGGATTGGAAACTGATGGAAAACAAGCTCAGATGTCTGGTAGAAAAGGATTGTATGTTAGTGCTGATTCTGTATGTGAACTTTTAAAACAAAAAATTATTGAAGAAACTAAAAAACGACATCCTGAAATGAGTGATTCAGAAACTGAAAAAATTGCTCAATCTATTTCAATTGGAACTTTGCGTTATGAAATGATCAAACAAGATTTGGATAAAATAATTACGTTTGATTTGGCAAAATCTCTTAGTTTAGAAGGTGACACTGCTCCATACATTCAATATGCATATGCTAGAGCATCAAGAATTTTAGAGAAATCTGGAATTAAACCCACTACTGATGTTGATTTTTCATTACTTCAAGAAAAATCTGAACTTGATTTAGTTAAAACAATTGGTCTTTTTAATTTACAAGTTCGTGATGCTGCAAATAATTTTGCACCTAAAGTAATCGCTAGATACTGTCATGATTTGGCAGTAGCCTTTAATTCATTTTATGAACATGTAAAAGTTTTAGATTCTGACAATGATGCTTTGAAATCCTCTCGTGTATGTTTGGTGAATTCTTTTAATTTAACTTTGGAGAAAGCCCTTGATCTGCTTGGAATTGATTCTCCTACTAGGATGTAGGTTTTTAGAAATTCTAAATTAAATTATTATCAAAAGAATGTCACTGGCAACCGAAGTTGCCAGCGGAGAATTTCTTGTTTAACAACCAAAGTCATTAAACATACAATACCAATTCTCGCGGCGTGCAAATTGTAATTTTATGAATTTACAAGTTTTACAAAAAGGTTAGTATTTCATGAATTCCTGCTGAATCTGTGCCTAAATGGGTCGTAAATCTTGCAACATGGGTATCTGAGGATAAAATTACTACTGGTGATATGATAATTGCAATTGAACATTTGATTAACAATTGATTTTTAATTTCAATA
>CAJQSS010000002.1 GCA_905616385.1 uncultured Candidatus Nitrosopumilus sp.
ACTGGAAGTTCTGCAACTGCTGCTGCAAAAGCTGCATTATTATCAATTATTAATCAAGAAAAAATTCAAAATGTAGGCATTATTTTACCAAAAAGATCTTTTATTCAAATTCCAATACATTCTTGTGAATTTAAAAACGATAAAGCAAAATGTTCTGTCATAAAAAATGGTGGAGACGATCCAGATGTAACTCATGGTGCTGAAATTATTGTTGAATTATCATTTACAGAAAAAATAAATGAAATTAATATTGATGGAGGTGAAGGTGTTGGGGTTGTTACAAAACCAGGTTTGGGTTTAGAAATTGGAAAGCCTGCAATTAATCCTGTACCTAAAAAAATGATTAATGAGAATTTGAGGAATACTGGAAAAGAAATTCTTGAGAAAAAAGGAATTAAAGTTGTAATTTCAGTTCCAAAAGGAAAAGAATTAGCACCAAAAACTGACAATCCCAGATTAGGTATTAAAGATGGAATTTCAATTTTAGGAACTAGTGGAATTGTAATTCCATTTTCTACAGCATCATATGCAGCATCAATTAGACAAAATTTGGATGTTGCAATTGCAGCAGGAAATGAAACTGTAGTATTAACAACGGGTGGAAGAAGTGAAGAGTATGCAAAAAAAATTGTTGATTTACCAGTACATTGTTTTGTACAAATGGGGGATTTTTCAGGATATACAATACAACAATGTGGTAGAAAAAATATCAAAAAAGCATATGTGGTTGGATTTATTGGAAAACTTGCAAAAATGGCTGCAGGTGTTAAACAAACTCATGTTAAAGGATCAAAAGTAGATATGAACTTTTTATCAGAATTAGCTAAAAAAGCAAATGCAAATGAAAAAGTTATTGAAAGTATTAAGAAAGCAAATACAGCTAGACATGTTTCAGAAATTATTAAAGAAAATGGTATAACTGGATTTTTTGAACTAATTTGTAGTGAAACTTACAAACACATGAGAAAACATTCTGAAGAAAAAGTTCCAATAGAGGTAATATTATTTGATTTTGAAGGAGAAATTCTTGCTAGAGAATCATAAGAGTAAGGTATTTTATTAAAGTTAGAAAGTTTTGATTATGGAAAAGGTATCAGTTCTTGCAATTACTAAAAATGGTATCAATATTGGAGAGAAATTAAAAGAATTATTTCCTAATTGGGATATTTTTGTGCCAAGCAAATTATCAAATGAAAATAAGAGTATTACATGGTATTCTGAGCCTACATCAGATAAAATTATTGAACTTTTTAAAAATTCTAATGCATTAATTTGCCTATTTTCTTTAGGTGCAGTAATTAGATTAATTGCACCTTATTTGAAAGATAAGAAAACAGATCCTGCAGTAATTGTTATTGACGATAAAACAAATTTTGTTATCAGTGTATTATCAGGGCACATTGGTGGAGCAAATGAATTAACTCAAGAAATTTCTGAAAAATTGAATGCATTACCAGTGATAACAACTGCAGCAGATGTAAACAAAACAATTGCAGTAGATTTGGTAGGTAGAGAATTTGGCTGGAAAATTGATGATGAAACAACTGTAACTAAGATTAGTGCACACATGGTGAATGCAGAACCGATTGGTGTTTTTCAACAAACTGGTAATAAAAAATGGTATAAAAAATTACCAAAAAATGTTATAATCTATAATAGTTTAGAAGAATTAAAAAAATCAAATTCTAAAGCACATCTTATAATTTCTGATACAATTATCGATAATGGATTAGCTCAAGAATCTGTAATATATCGTCCTCAAAGTTTAGTTATTGGTATCGGATTACATTGGGATACAACAAAAGATACAATCAAAGATGGAATAGAACATTGTTTAAAAAAATTCAATCTAAGTTCAAAATGTATTGCAAAGTTAGTTTCAATAAAAAAACCTGAAGATGTCCAAGGATTAATAGATCTTGGAAAAGAGATGCAAATACCTGTAGAATATGTAAACAGAGAAGAACTTGCAGAGATAATAACTCCAAATCCCTCTAGTACGGTTAAAGCGTTTGAAGGAACAGCAAGTGTTTCTGAAGCTGCTGCAATTAAAGTGTCAAATGGGGAATTAATTGTAGAAAAGCAAAAATTCCCACCAAATTTAACAATAGCAATTGCAAGGAGAATAGAATGAAACGAGGATTATTAATAATTGATAGAGGCAGTCGACAAAGAGAAGCATCTGAAGAATTAGAGGTAATATGTGAAGGAATTAAGGCCAAAGGGGATTATAATTTTGTAGATTTTTGCTTTTTTGAAGTTGAACCACCATATATTGAAGATGGAATTGAGAAATGTCTAAAACAAGATATTGATTCACTTACAATAGTTCCATATTTTCTATATCCAGGTAAAAAAGTAAAAAATGCAGTTACAGATGTAATGAAATTTCAAAAGGATACTAAAATTAAATTTCTTGTTA
>CAJQSS010000003.1 GCA_905616385.1 uncultured Candidatus Nitrosopumilus sp.
CTTCTATTCTCTTTTGCTCTATTTTCTTTTTCTCTTCAGCTCTTTGTTTGTCTTCTATTCTCTTTTGCTCTATTTTCTTTTTCTCTTCAGCTCTTTGTTTGTCTTCTATTCTCTTTTGCTCTATTTTCTTTTTCTCTTCAGCTCTTTGTTTGTCTTCTATTCTCTTTTGCTCTATTTTCTTTTTCTCTTCAGCTCTTTGTTTGTCTTCTATCTCAGACTCTCGAGAATTTTCTTGCGCACCAACTTGATTAATTCCTGAAATTGTTAAACTTAGAATTAATGCAAAAATTATGAAAAAACTCGTTTTTTGCATTATTAAATTAGTATATTATGATGAATTAACATTTTTTTTGTAATTAAGATCATGCTTATAAGATATTGTGGATCAGAAGTATAGTTGACTTCTGCTGATAAACTAGGAATGGTTGTTGCAGTAGCTGTAGTGATTATTTTTGTAGGTCTTGGTGTTGGAATGTCAAATGTATCTGAAGATAATGCTAGACCTGATATTGATCAACAAAGAGCTCTCATAATTACTGAAGAACCTAAGTATTCACCCGGTGATGGTCCTGGTCCAATAATAACTGGTGGCGATGGAACTGGTAGTTCGGAAACTTGTTCTACTGACCCACCTGCACCACCAAGTCCTGGTGTTGATTGGGATTATTGTGATATTTCGGGAGATGATTATACTGGTGAAAATCTTCGTGGTGCTTCAATGATTGGAACAATTGCAGTTGGAACTATTTTCAATGATGCTAATTTATCAAATGTAAACGCAAACGGTGGTGACTTTTCTTATTCAGAAATAAAGGATGTGACAATGATTCGTGCTGATTTTCAAAACACTGACTTGACTCATACATTGTTTCATGATAGTAACATGCGAGGAACTGATCTTTCTGGTGCAGAACTTTCCGACGCAGATTTTCGTTCTGCAGATGTTACAAATGCTCGTTTTAATGAAGTTACATTTGCAACAGATAGACTGCATGGAGTAAATGCTGATTATACAGGTGCATCATTCAATAATATAGATGGCCTAAAAGCATTCTTTTACAGCCCTTCACCTTTTTTGACAATAACTAGTTTTGTGGATGCAACATTTTTTGGTACCACTACAGATACCATTAGACTTCATGGTAGTTCAATTGAATCAGCAAATTTTAGAGGTGCAATAGTTTCTACTGGAATATATGAAGATGATGAATCGTATAACGAATATTGGTGGTATGACGCTGACACTTCCCTTGACTGCTTTAATCATGTCATATGCAATAATCCACCACCAGCATTATTCAATGATATCTATCAAGTTGAACCAGAACCAGGAAAATTTAGAGATGTAAAAATTAACTTTTTTGAAAGTTGGTATGGGGGACACATAGGTGATACAGAAGATTATTGGAAATGTCATGAAAGTACAAAAACATGTTATTTCCCACAAGTTGCAACTATTGTAGCAGGTGGAACTGTCAATTGGATTTATGATAAAGATGACAAACCAGCTGATGACACTCCAATACGTAAGATTATTGTTGAACCAGAATCCGGAGATGGACGTTTTGCGAGTCCCGACATCTTACCTGGTAAAGAGTGGTCCCATACATTCACTGTACCTGGTAAATATCATTATTTTGATGCATATAACCCGGAATGGGTTGGTCAGGTAATTGTATTTGGTAAAGTAGTTCCAGGAGGTTCAGAGAATCCACCAGAGAATCCACCAGAGAATCCACCAGAGAATCCACCAAAGAATCCACCAGAGAATCCACCATATGACCCTAACGAGAATCCTAAATCTGATGGATTAAAACAACAGGCCATTCCTAAAATAAAACCTACTATTCCAATAGAACCTACCATTCCGATGAAACCTATGACTCCACTAGAACCAACTGAAACAGATACTGATACACATTGTTGGTCTATAGATGAATTTGGAAATAAATTTTATGATCCTTCCGGAATTCCTGCACCACCACGTCCTGGTGTTGATTGGGATTATTGCAATTTAGATGGACATGATTATTCTGGTGAAGATTTGTCTTATGCTACAATTAGATTTGGTTCTACAGTTGAAACTGATTTTTCCAATACTTTGTTAAATAATGCTCAATTTGGTAAGCCTTCAGGATTACCTCCAATGCACGTTGATGTGACGGATTCAACTGATGCTATTTTTACAGGTGCTAACGGCAAAGATACTCAATTCCAAGGTGTAACTTTGAATGGTGCAAACTTTGATAATGCAAAAATGCCAAGAGTTCTTTTTGATGGTGCAGGTATGACTGAGGTTTCTATGGTCAGAGCATACATGCCTGAAGCAAGTTTAATGTGGGCAAATGTTATTGATTCTGATTTACGAAATGCTAATTTAAAATATTCTGACATGACACATGTTAATCTAGAAGATACTGATCTTTCTAATGCAATGCTGTACCGAGTTATTTTTGATGAGGGGTTACTTGTTGATGCATGGTTTACTAATGCACACATGGATGAGTCCACATTAAGAAATGTTGATGGTTCAGCAGGCCATGATGCAGAACGTAAAATCGCAAAATTTGACAGTGCAAGTATGAAAGAAGTGATTATTTGTAATAGTAATTTTAATGATGCAACATTTGAAGACGCAGATTTAACTAATTCTGTTTTTAATGATTGTGTACCATCTAAAGATGAAATATCATTTCTTGGAACAAATCTTCATAATGCTAACTTTATGGGAGTCTTTATTCCTGCAGCAGGTCCATCCTCTTTCCCATCTATGATTGATGGTACAAGTCCTATATCTGGTGTATCAACTGATAAGAGTTGTTTCCCTCACCCATATTGTGATTTAGAACCTGGTGCAGGTACTGCTCCACCACCACCACCACCAGATTCAATTTTTACTGAAATTGATGGTGAGTATTTCTATGAAGTTGATGGGGAATTACTTCCAGTTCATTCAGGAGATCTTGTTGCATTGATTATGTTTACCGAAGGTTCTGGTTCTCTTGGTTGTGAATCAACAGAAGATGGATGTTTCTTACCCTCAACTTTAGTCAAAGAAATTGGATTGCGTGTAATCTGGGTAAATGATGATACTGCAGCTCATACCGTAACAAGTGGAAGTCCTGCTGATGGTCCAGATGGATATTTTGATTCTAGTTTAATGATGGTGACAGATTCATTTGAATTCCCATTTGAAGAAGAAGGAACTTTTGATTACTTCTGTATGATTCATCCTTGGATGAGTGGTACTGTTATCATTGTTCCTGAAACCCCTGATGATTAGTAGATGTAATTTATTTCAAAATATCACTCAAAATTATATGATTGAAATTATTTTTTAAAACATGTCTAATAATTTAAAATTCAAATTATTTCTACTAGTATTTTTTACCATAGCATTATTTCCAAATATTTTAAATGTCAACGCTGAAGAATTAAAGACTCCAATTCACATAGTTTTTGAAATGCATTCACATGAAGATGACATAATTCGTGCAGCTGGTGGTACGGGATTTTTTGAAGATCATAAAGATGTATTTCTCACACAACTTGAATCAGTTGAATGGTTATTAGATAAAGTAGATGAATTTGGTGCAAAGATATCTTTTCTTTCAGTTGGACCATGGGCAGAACTGTGTCTTGATGAATCATTACAAGAACAGTGTTTTCCATTAATTCAGAGACTTTATGACAGTGGTGAAATGATTGGAACTCATTCTCACAATTATAGATTCATGGGAGATTTCAATCAATGGGATGCAGATAGAAAAGATTCAACTGGGAGAAACAATTGGCAATATGTAAATTTTGTAAATTTACTAATTGAAAATGCATTAGGTGTATCTGATGAAGATGAAATTTCTGAAATTAATTTAGCTGGGGGTTTTACAAAACCAAAAAACACAATTCTCAAACATCAATTATTAAAAGATAATAATTTTCAAATCAAACAAGGAGGAGAAGAACAAGTGTTTTTGTTATATTATAATCATCTTCCTTTCAATCCTTTTAGAGTAGGGGATGCCAGTGGTCTTTCTGAAGATCTTGAGGAGGGATTATTCACCATTCCACAATATCCAATTTTTAACTCCAAAATACGTGCAGGGGCAGCAGTTGACTCATCATTGGGACATCAAAAAGCAATGTTTTTACAAGTTTTACTTAACTGGAGGGATTCAGATGAACCAAAAATATGGACATATGGTTGGGGAACACATGTACACAATATTGTAGAGGAGCCAGACACTAGAGAAAGAATAGATAATATGTTAACCTGGCTATCTACAAATTTTATTGATAAAAAAAGCAATGGTTCAGTAATTGCACAGTATTATAATTATAAACAAGTTTTAAATGATTATGAAAACTGGGAAAATGAACATCCTGGTGTTTCTTCCTTTGAATATAATTTAGATCATACGGACTATTCTGAATATCCATATAACAAATGGGTTAATCATTATTTGAGAAATTCAATTGTAGTGGATGATTTAATTCTTGAAAAAAAGACCAAAGCATTTCTTTTAGAATCTAATGAATCTCCTCTGATTCTTGCATTTTCTGATAACTCTAAAACTGACTTAAATTTTGAGGATTATTTTTCGAAAAATGTTCGTATCATCTCACTACTAGATGGAACATTTGATTTGGCAGACCCATCATCTATTGTAATTGGTTCTGATGCAGTTGTGATTTGCCTTCCAATGGATTGTAAAAAGATTCTTGATGATGATATGGGTTTAACATTGTCTGAAGTTTCTTCATTGAAAAAAATTCCTTCAGGGGTTAAAGAAAATGCAAAGTTATGGGCAAATGATGAAATCAATAATAAAACATTTGTAAAGTCCATTACCTTTTTAATTAAAGAAAAAATTATTGTACTTCCATTTTCCTCAGATCCTGTCAAAACACCAATTGATGAAATATTCCCATTGTGGTTTAAGGATTTAGCTGGCTGGTGGGGCGATGATTTGGTAAATGATGATAAGTTTGTTGTTGTTTTGCAATATTTGATTAATCATGGAATTATAAAATTATAATAAAATTTTAAGCATTTTATGGTGAACTCATTATGTCAACCAATTCAACAAATCCACTTGAATTAGGATCATCAATTACAAATAATGTCAATGGAGAACCTTCCATTGGTGGAGAATCACAATCGATGAAAATTTCTGAGTATGCACCACCATCATCAAGTACAACCATAGCTACATTACAGTGATCATTTCCTACAAAATTTATCGTCCATGCGATAAATGCTTCAGAAGTCATCACTTCTTTAGGTCCTGTTAGTTTAAAGTTCGTTTGAATTCCATCTGGACACCATCCAACAACAGTAGTAGTACCACCAAATGGGCCGCCTCCCGTCAAAGTACAATCATCTATAGGTTCAGGAGTAAATACATGGTAGACAGTAACAGGAAGACTAGATTCCAAATCATCTAAACGTTTATTCAAATCTTTATTTTGCTTAAGTAATTTTTTATTTTCTTTACTTAAATCCCTAATATCCATAGCAATATCCGATATATCAGATGATTCTGCTGATGCGGTATCTACCAGAATTATTCCATTCTCGACTAACCATTCAATTGAATTTAGATATTTTCCATCAACAATATCACCTGTTGACCACAGCCCTGCCACTTCTTTAATCCATGGTGGAGCGTGTCTTTCTGCAGCATATGCTTCATTTGATGAAATTTCTATTGATTGAATACCTGCAATTGATGCAATAATTATTGATATTGTTGCAATAATTAGAATTCTTATTTTCAAAGCCATTAATTGTATAGTTTTAATCGTATTTGACTTTTTTTATATTTAGAATAATTCTATATTCTAAGAAAGTATTTTTCTAATTCCAATTAATCCAAATGCTGGAAGTCCGATATACATTCCCAAGTTTAGTGCAATGACTGACAATCCTAGTCCTAGAACTTCAGATTCAGAGTCTGCATTTTCCATAATTGCTAATGATGAAAGCATTGGTGTCAAACCAAGTTTTACTACTTCTTTAAACATTGGACTTTCACGTTGCATATCTGCAATGTATGGTGAGAATGAATAATACATTTCATTGAATCCTGTCATAAATGCTGAGCCCGATTCTGTATTCATTAATTGGTTATCACGAATTTCTCGAAGTAGTTGAACTTGTGGTGCCATCTCAGAACCATAAGCTGCTGTTGCAATTAAGCAACCGCCGCCTTCTTCTTCATATGGATTAATTGGTTGAGCAGAAGCTTCACCTATAACAATATCAAAAGAAACAGTTTCTTCTGCAATTGGTGTAAATAGAATTCCTTCTACACCTATTTTTATATTGTATGTTCCATCTTGTGGAAATTCAAATTTAAAACCATTAATGATTCCTTCAGATGTGTGAATTAATGATGGAGTT
>CAJQSS010000004.1 GCA_905616385.1 uncultured Candidatus Nitrosopumilus sp.
CTCTTTGATTTACAGGGATTACAATCATGGGAATATGAAGTGAGCCTAATTCAAAAACAGTTCTACCATTTGATGTAATAGCAAAATCAGATTCATGAAATTAGGAATAACAAATAAAAAAGGTTTATAGATTTTAAAAATTTTAGAACAATTATGGGAGTAGGTGCAACTTTTCTTACAACAAAGATTTTTGATAAATCTGAATTAATTGATGTATTAAAAAATTCTATTGAAAATATTTCTTTAAATGATAGAATTTTTCTTGAAAAAATTATCTCACAATTTGAAAATAATGATTTTACTTTAGTTACTCCTCAACAAATTCATTTTTTTGAAATTACTCCAAAATCACAATGGGCAGAATATATGATTTTTAGATACAAATTTATTAATTTTCCAAAGAATCATATCGATTCAGACATCCCATCTCATCTATTAATTGAACCTGCATCATCATGCAATATTAGATGCATAATGTGTTTTCAAGTTGATGAATCATTTAGTAAAAATAAAGAGTTCATGGGTCACTTGGATTTTGAATTATTTAAAAAAATTATTGATGATGCAGAGAATATTGGAATTAAGGCAATAACATTTAGCGGTAGAGGTGAACCCACATTAAATCCAAAATTTGGAGATATGTTGGAATATTGTAAAGGTAAATTTTTTGATTTAAAAATGAATACAAACGCAACACGATTGAATGAAAAATTAATGCATCAAATTATTGAATCTGGAGTAACTGATTTAGTATTTTCTGTTGATTCTTATGAAAAAGATGAATATGAAGTTATTAGAGTTTTGGGAATATTTGATGATGTCGTAAAAAATATTAAAAAATTTAAAGAAATAAACGATAGTTATCCTAATTCAAAATGTGCAACACGAGTTAGTGGAGTAAAAATTAATAAAAAACAAAACATTGAAAAATTTACAGATTACTGGAAGAACTATGTTGATCATGTTGTTATGGTTGAAATGTCAGAAAGATGGGATAGTTATAACAATCCAATAGAAAGTGCTGGTAAACACCCATGTGATTTCCTTTGGGGTGAGATGTATGTATGGTATGATGGAAAATGCAATCCATGCGATGTTGATTACAAGAGTGAATTACAAGTTGGTAATATTAAAGAAAATAACATAAAAGAAATTTGGAATAATGAATCATACAGAAAGTTACGAAATCTTCATCTTTCTGATAAACGAAATGAATGCTTTCCTTGTGACCATTGTTCAAATTGGTAGTAACAATTGGAATTATAGGGTATAGAAATCATGCCCAACGTTTGATTTCTCTTATAGATGATGATTCAAGATGTAATCTAAACTATATTTTTCATCCCAATAAAAAAATTGAAGATGATAGAGCAACAAATAATTTTTCTCTTTTGTTTGAGTGTGATGTTATAATTATAGCGTCCCCAAATAAAACACATTATGATTACTTAAAAAAATTAGAATCATTTTCTGGTTATGTATTTTGTGAAAAACCACCCGTAGTTAATTTAAATGAACTAAATAAATTAAAAAAAATGTTAAAATTTAATGGTAAAAAACTATTTTTTAATTTTAATTATAGATTTAGTGAATTAAATAATATATTAAAAAAATATGTTAATTCTAAAGAAATTGGTGATATTGTTTACATTGAAATAATTGCTTCACAAGGATTAGCCTTCAAACAAAACTATTCAAAATCATGGCGTGCAGATGGTATGAATAATAAATTTAATCTTCTAGATACTGTTACTATCCATTATCTTGATTTAATGAATCACTATTTTGGAACTAGTAAAAATCAATTTTATTTTCCAAAACTAATTTCTAAAAATGGTACATCTTTTGATACAGGACAATTATTATTAGAATATGAAAAATTTAATGTTTCTATAATTAATTCATATTCTACTCCATTTATTGGTGAATTATCTATAATAGGTACAAATGGATATATTTCTATTAGAAATCAAGTGTTAGAAGTTCATACACCCAGAGATACTTTTGATAAAAATAATTTTTTCACTTCCCCTCCAATATGTTTTACACAAAAATTCAACATGCAAGATGATTACAAATCTTCTCTAAAAAATTCATTTGATTTTTTTATTTCCCATGTAGTAAATGAAAAAGAATTTGATATTTCATTATATGTAACAAGCTTAAACACTACTCAATCAATATTAGAATTAAGATCTGAAATATAAGATGAAAAAATCACCAAAAATTTTAGTTGAATCAAAAACTAAAAATGAATTATATGAATTAATGGAAGAATTATATCCAATTTGTCGTAGTATCACAGGAAATGGTGTCAGAAAAACTCTAAATATTTTGAAAAAAAAAATCCCCTTAAAAATTACTGAGGTCACTACTGGAACAAAAGTTTTTGATTGGAAAATTCCTTTGGAGTGGAATATTAAAGATGCTTATGTAAAAAATTTACAAGGTAAACGAATCATTGATTTTAAAAAATCAAACATACATTTGTTAAATTATAGTGTCCCTATAAATAAAAAAATAACCCAAAAAGAATTAAAACTTCATTTACATACTTTACCTGATAAACCTAATTCCATACCTTATGTTACATCTTATTATAAAAAAAATTGGGGTTTTTCTGTTGCACATAATCAACTAGAATCATTTAATGATGATTATTATGACGTTAAGATTGACTCTTCTCTCAAACCCGGTTCTTTAACATATGGCGAATTTCTTAAAAAGGGAAAAATATCTGATGAAATTTTAATTTCAACTTATGTCTGTCACCCTTCTTTATGTAATGACAATCTTTCTGGAGTAGTTGTATCAACAATGCTTGCAAATATTTTATCTAAAATTGATACATATTTTTCGTATAGATTCATTTTTGTTCCTGAAACAATAGGCACAATAACATGGTTATCTAAAAATCAAAAAAATCTTTCAAAAATTGAAGGAGGTTTAGTTATAACATGTGTTGGTGATAATGGTAATTTTACATATAAAAAAACTAAATATGGTAATTCCACAATAGACAAAATCGTTAATGATATTTTTAAACAATCTAAAAGAAAAACTAAGACTAAAGATTTTTTTCCATATGGCAGTGATGAACGACAGTTTTGTTCTCCTGGAATAAATTTAGATGTGGGAGTTTTTATGCGAACCCCGTATTATGAATTTAAAGAATATCATACTGCAGATGATAATTTAAAATTTGTATCTAAAACTGCATTAAAAGATTCATTATCTATGCTTTTAAAAATTATTTCTGCAATAGAGATAACAAAAGACATTAAACAACATTCTAAAATTAAAAAAATTAACAGGAAAAAATCTGATATTTATCTTAATCTTAAACCTAAATGTGAACCACAATTAGGAAAACGTAACTTATATAGAAATATTTCAAAAAGCCGTTTAGTTGGTAAAGGTAATTCACAAGATCTTATTGAAATATCTATACTATGGATTCTAAATTATTCTGATGGTAATTATTCTTTAAACGATATTTCAAAAATATCTGGTTTACCTATAAAACTACTAAAACATTCATCACAATTATTGTTAAAAAAATCTCTTTTAAAAAAATTAAATTAAATTACCAAGCTGTCCATCCACCATCTACAATTAGATTTGAACCTGTCATGTATGATGATGCATCTGAGGCAAGAAAAATAATTGGCCCTACGTATTCATCTTTTTTAGCCATTCTACCCAGCATTGTTTTATTTGCATATTTTTTTCTAAATCCTGCTTCTTGATTTCTTTCAACACCCCCTGGTGATAACGTATTAACTCTAATTCCTTTACCTTGCCAATATGCAGCAAGATATCTTGTAAGATTCAAAACTGCACTTTTTGTTGCTGCATAAAATATAGCTGAATTTTGACTACTCTTTCCATAAATTCTTTGATCAGGTGCAACAATTCCATATGTTGATGAAATATTTATTATTACACCATTCTTTTGTTTGAGCATTATTTTTCCTATTTCTTGACAACAAAGAAAAATTCCTGTCAAATTTACATCGATTGCTTTGTTCCAACTTTTTAATGGTAACTTTTCAAAAGGAATTGTACGTAATTTATCATCTCCTTGATATGCTGCATTATTTATTAAAACATCAATTTTTCCATATTTTTTTACAACTTTTTTTACCATATTTTTTATTGATAATATTTTTGTAAGATCTAGGTTTATTGGTAAAGTTTTATTTGCATATTTTTTTCCTAATTCTAAGGAGATTTCTTTACATTTTTTAAAATCTAAATCTGCTAAAACTACATTTGCTCCTTTTTCACTTAGCCCTTTTGCATATTCTGTTCCTAACATACCTGCAGCCCCTGTAATTATGATTGTTTTTCCTGAAACATCAAAAATATTTTTTGAATCCATATGCATTTTCAATCTTGAGATACTACTTATAATTTTAATTTTATGGTATAGAGAAAAAAATACAATAGGATCCTACAATAATAGATTTTCATGAAACCCATTTGTATTATTCCTGCTAGAGGAGGATCAAAGGGTGTGCCAAGAAAAAATATTCGCATGATTGCAGGAAAACCCTTGATTCATTATGCCATTAAATCTGCTTTAAAATCCAAGATTTTTAGTCATGTTTTTGTGTCTACTGAAGATACAAAAATTGCATCATTATCTAAAAAATCTGGAGCTGAAGTTCCATTTTTACGTCCTAAATCATTAGCTGATGATAAAACTCCAATAGATGCAGTGTTAGTTCATTTTATAGAGAAATTAATTGATCTAGGTTATGCTTTTGATACTTTTGTTTGTAGAGATTGTACTGTACCTTTTATTAAAAATGAAGATATTATTGGAAGCATAAATTTATTGAAAAAGAAAAAAGCTAATCTTGTAATTGGGGTATACGCACAACATCTAAATCCATATTACAATGTAGTTGAAAACACATCCACTAATCATTTAAAATTAGTAAAAAAAATCACTAGACCTGTATCTCGACAAAAAGCTCCAAAGGTATACCAAATGAATGGATTACATACTTACGATGTTAAAAAATTTCTTTTCCCTAAAAGAAAAATTCGTACTGAATTAAATAAAGCATTGCCATATATCATTTCACTTGAATCAGGATTGATGATTGATACTGAATTTGAATTTCAAATTGCACGATTATTTATTGAAAACAAACTTTGGAAATTATAAATATTTATGATTTTTTAACACGTAGTGCAATTTTAAGAGTTTCAATTCCTTGTATAAGTGGATTAATAGTTTTAGTTCTACTTTTTACACATTTTATAAAATGTTTTATTTCTTCAACATACATAGAATTAATTTTTTCTTTTGAACTTAGTTTGTAATTATTTTTTATTGGAATAATTTCCCATTGCTGATTTTTAATATTAAATTTTTTTACATTATTTTCATCAGAATTCCATTCTATACTCCCTTTAGTTCCACGAATTTTACATCTCTTAAATTGTGGTCTTTGTAAAAAATCTATGTGCAATTCACCAATAATTTTATTTTTAAATTTTAATATTGATACAGAAATGTCTTCTACATCTAGTTTTAAATCACTATACTTGCCTGAAATTGATGAAATATAATCAATTTTCCCAAAAAACCAGTAGAGATAATCTATTTCATGAATTTGGGTTAAAATAACTCCTCCTCCTAACTTCTGTTTTGCTGCATATCCTTCACTATAATCTTCATTTGGATGCCAATCAGGCAAATATGATCCGTTTTCTACTTGAACTGAAATAATTCTTCCAATTCTATTTTCTTCTATATATTTTTTAATTTTCATAATGGGTGGATAAAATCTAAAATTACATCCCATCTGTGTAATCAAATTTTTCTTTTCAACAATTTTTAATAAATTATTTACTCCTTTTATTGAATCAGAAAGAGGTTTTTCTAAAAATATGTCTATTCCATTTTGAGCTAATATTGTAGCTACTTTGATATGATTACTTGTTTCATTAGCAACAATACCTATGGTGGGTTTTTCTTTAAGACATTTTTGTAAATTATTATAAAAAATAATTTTTTTATTTTCTTTTTCTAAATCCTTTCTTTTTGTGTAAACAATTACCTGAATGTTTGATAAAGTTAATAGATTTTTTACGTGTCTTTTACCAATTGATCCATACCCAATAACAAGTGCTTTGATCATTTTTTATAGAGAAATTTTATCAAAAATAAGGATTGCTTTTTAAATTTTATAATCTATATTTACTAAAAAGTAAGAAATATTGTTATAATTGGTATAAAGAAGATGAACATGAAACCAAATGTTTTATTACTAATCATTGATTCATTTAGAACTGATAAATTTTATGGTGATAAGAATATTTCAACACCAAATATTGATTATCTTATTAACCAGGGAACTTATTTTTCACAAACTATTAGCGCTGCTGATGCAACTCTACTATCTTGGTCTAGTATTTTTACAGGATTATATCCATTCAAAACAGGCATAAGATCTAGTAGTTTTAACAAACTTAATTCTGATATTTCCACTTTATTCAAAATTTTTAAAACTTATGATTATAATTTCTATGGATATGTACCTAAAATAGGTGATATTATAGGCCTTTATCCCGATTTCATAAATGATGATTCATTTTATGAACCTTACAAAAATCTCTTTGAAGGAAATGGAAAATCTCTAAGTAATAAAATTTTTGAAACATTAGAAAATGAGGCGAAAGAACCATGGTTCTTTTTTGTACATCTTTATGATTTACATGATCCTATGATTGTACCTAAATCTTTCAATGATGAAAAATTTGGTACTACTACCTATGAAAAACAAGTCTCTGCTATCGATAACTGGATAGGTCAATTAATTAAAAAAATAGATTTTAAAAATACTTTATTAGTTTTAACTGCTGATCATGGAAAATATATGAAAACTTTAACATCTGATAAGATACATAATTTTGAATCAAATCCACAAATACAGAGAGCCTTATCTAAAATTGGAAGTAATATTCCTAAAATTTTAAATCCATTAAAAGACAAAGTTTTCTTCTCTATGGAATCTATGTCACAAAAGAAAAAAATGAACATGATTGAAAAATTACATCTTAATGAACATGAAAAAATATCCTTATTATCTGGTAGAGCCGATATTGATCATTATCTCTATGATGACAATGTTAGAATTCCTTTATTATTTACAGGCTATAATGTAGCAAAAAATAAAATTATTTCTCAACAAACTCGTTCAATCGATATTTTTCCTACAATTTCTGAAATTACTGGTGTAGTTTTACAAGGTGAACATATTGATGGCCAAAGTCTAAAACCACTAATTATTGATAAACTTCTAGAAGAAAAACCTGCATATATTGAAAGTAATCCATTGGTAATGGTTGATTCTAATGATGTTATTGGAATTAGAACCTCTTTTTACAAATATTTTAGAGATGTGGATGATTCTAGAAAAAGAATTCATTTGTATGATCTAAAAAATGATTCAAAAGAAACAAAAAATCTGGCAAATTCTATGCCTGAAATCGTTAAAAAAATGGAATTAGTACTTCAAGAAATCAGATTTAATTGGAATCCTTCTAAAATTGAATCAAATAATGAAGAAACAAAATTAATTGAAGATGAATTAAAGAAACTGGGATACATGTAACATTAGATTAATAAAAATTCATTTTCTAATGTTCAAGGTAAAAGTCTTTTTTCATTGATTGATAGCTCTGAAAATCGTGATGTATTTATTGAAACAGGCGGTCTTTATGGTCCATGGCCATCTCCAAAAAAGCATAATGTTTTTTGTATTAAATCCAACAATAAAAAATTGATTTATAATGATATTCCTGAATCTTGGGAATTCTATGATTTACTTAATGATTCTTCTGAGCAAGAAAATATTTATCATGAATCATCTGATGAGATAAAATTAATGAAAAATAAATTAATTACTCACATGAAAGAAAATAATATTTATACCAAAATTACTCCTAATTAATTAAATAATGTGATTCATTGAATTCATTTAATGTTTAACAACACTTACAATTGAATATAATATTGTGGCTGTTAACATCAGTATTGTGCCCATTATGACTCCACCTACTCCAACTAATGCAATATTTGTTATTACTTGTCCTTGCTCAGAATAAATTTGAATTGTCCATACTCCAAATGCAAGACCTACTAGTAAAAAAATAATTCCTGGTATGCCATAAAATATCAGAGGACGTTCAATTGCTACATATTTTAGCGTACTTAAAATCACTGATGATCCATGACTAATTGGATTATGTGTTGAGGTATCACCTTCATACAAAATGGTGATTGGTACTTCGGTAATTATGAAACCAGCTTTTTGTGTTTTAATTAATATCTCTGTAGAAATACCCATTCCTGATTCTTTTGGTTCAATCTCTTCTAAAATTTTTTTGCTATAAGCTCTAAATCCACTTTGTGAATCTGTAATTTTTGTCCCCCCTGTAACATTTGTTAATTTTGTAATTGCTTTTATTCCAATTTCCCTATATTTTGGAATTTCTTGATTATTGTTCAAAAATCTGGAACCAATTACAATATCTGCCGCATTATTTTTAATTGGTTCTAAAATTGCATTGATATCCTCAATTCTATGTTGACCATCAGCATCAAATGTAACTAACACATCTGCGTTTATTTCACGTGCTTTTAAAAAAATACTTTTTATCGCTGAACCGTATCCTAAATTTCTTTCATGCTCAATAACCGTTGCACCTAATTCTTTTGCAATTTTTCCTGTTAAATCATTAGAACCATCATTACACACAATTATGTTTTCAGATATTTTTTTTAATTTAATTAAAAGACTTGCTATATTTTTTTCTTCATTATACGCAGGAATTCCTATAATTATTTTCATATTTTCGATTTTACTAATGACCTTTTAAAGTTGTAGTAGGAATTTTATCCCTCTAGTCTGGATTTAATAAAATCTACTGATTTTACAGGAGTTGGATCTATTTTACATATTACTGCTTTGTAAATTGATGTGTAGTCTAATAGATAAATTAAATGCATTAATTTAGATAAAATATTACCTTTGATCGAAAATATTTCTTTGTATTCTATTTTGTTGGACTCAAAATAATATTTAAGAACCTTCCATCTCTCTTTTGTTCTTATATTATCATCATCACCTTGCAGTAATATTGGAAAAACATTTGATTCATTTTCCCATGCTACTATTCCATTATGTGAAGCTTCTACCACATCTTCTACTATTGCATGCATTTTTGCATTTTCCTGTAATGCATTCTTAAATCTAATTGCTGCAGCTTGTAATCCCCAAGGATAATAAATTAAAGGAATCCCCAAAACTTCTTTTGCTAACTTTAGTGCTTGATTGGAATCAGTTAAATTATTTGATGATATTTGATTTTCTAATTGTTTTATGTTTTCTAATGATTCAATTATTTCTTCTTTTTTAATTGGAATAATAAATTCTAATATTTTTAACATTGAATAGATAAAACTAACTAATGAAGCTCTTGGTGAATTGTATTCTTTAATTTTTCTGTATTCTATTCTATTTTCATTACAAATTTTTGCAATTTTTCCACCTGAAGAAACTGCAATTACATTACATTCTAAATATTTTGTTTGATCTAAAATAGATAATGCCTCTGATGTATTTCCTGAAACACTGGTAATAACCACTAAAGAATTTTTATCTACAGTTTTTGGTAAAGTATATCCCTTTACCACTGTAACGTGCAATTTTGTTTGTGATAATATTGCTGAAAAAATATCTCCAATAGATCCTGATCCGCCCATCCCTGCAAAAACTATGTGATCTATATTTTCATATTTTAACGATTGCCAATTTTCTTCATATGTATTTTTAGCAATTTCTGACCATTTATCATAAACCTTGAACATCTCTTTTTTATCTATATTTTGAAGATCTAATTTTGTAATCAATGGAAATACACTATTTTTTTAGAATATAATGTTTAAAGAATTAGAATTTAGAAAATTACTATTTTCTCTATTTTTTGATTATTTCGTTAAAATAAGGGAGAATTAACTAATAAAAATATGGATAATTCTATACATATTGATTCTTCTCTTAGGACTGTAGAGTGGAAAAATAATAAAGTGATAATGATTGAACAAACAAAGCTTCCTAATGAATTAGTTTTTGTAGAATATGATGATTTTAATCAAGTTGCAAATGCTATCAAAACTTTGATAGTTAGGGGTGCTCCAGCAATTGGAGTATCTGGTGCTTTTGGATTAGGATTAGCTGCTTTACAAAGTAAAGCAACATCAAAAGAAGAATTACTATTTGATTTAGAAAATGCAAGAAAAATTCTTTTTGCAACTAGGCCAACTGCTGTAAATTTAGGTTGGGGATTAGAAAAAATTATGAACGTTGCAAAAACTGGAGAAACTGCTGAACAAATCAGAGAACTAGTAATTTCTACTGCTAAAAAAATGGCAGATGAAGATATTGAAATTAACAAAGCTATGGGAAAGAATGGTTCTATTCTTTTTGATAATAATGATACAATAATGACTCATTGTAATGCAGGTGCTTTAGCTACTGTAGCATATGGAACTGCACTGGGTGTTATTAGAGCAACTAGAGAAAGTGGAAAAAATGTTAAAGTAATTGCAACTGAAACTAGACCAATTCAACAGGGTTCACGATTAACTGCATTTGAGTTAAAACATGATGGATTTGATGTTAGTTTAGTTCCTGACACTGCTGTAGGGTATTCAATGGCAAATGGATTAGTAAACAAAGTTATAGTAGGCGCTGATCGAATTGTAAAAACTGGTCATGTTTTTAATAAAATTGGAACATATCAGGTGGCAACAATGGCAAAACAACATGGAATTCCATTTTATGTTGCAGCACCATTATCTACAATTGATATGGAAACTAAAGCCGAAGATGTAATTATTGAGATGCGAAAAGGAAGTGAAGTAACTGGTATTGGTGATAAAAAGACTGCACCTGATGGTATTGGCGTGATTAATCCTGCATTTGATATGACTCCGCCAGAATTAATTTCTGGTATTATTACTGAAAAAGGCGTGGCTACAGCCCCTTATGAAAAATCTATCCAAAAATTATTCCAAGCTAATTAATACAAAGTTTTTATTGTTTTTCAAACTGTAAATTAGAATATGAGTACAGTTTCTGCACAAGCAATTGAAGATTCATTAAAACAGTGTATGGATCCTGAAGTTCCTCTCAACATTGTAGAAATGGGATTAATTTATGGAATTGATGTTAAAGAAAATAATGATGTCGATATTAAAATGACAATGACTACACAAGGTTGTCCTTTACATGAAACTTTGATTGCAGATGCAACAAGATTTGCCAAAAAAGTTCCTGGAGTGAATAATGTCAAAATTGACATTGTCTGGGAGCCTGCATGGTCCATGGATAAAATGACTGAAGAAGGAAAACTCAAAATTAAAGAAATGGGTGCTAATGGTTTGAATACTCCTGCACCAATAAATTATGAAACTGCGTTACCTCAAGGAGTTGGTAAGTTAGTTCAACAAGACGATGGTTCAATGGTTTTAGCTAATGAGCATGAACAAGGATTTATGGTAAATCAGGCAATTGTTGATTTTTGGAAATCTTGTAATGGTCAACGTAAGGTGACAGATCTTGTAGAGGTATTTGCACAACAAACAGGATTACAAAGAAACCAGGTTGAAAAAGAAGTTATGCAATTACTTCAACAACTTCGTGATGGTGGATTAATTGCTATTGCAGGTCAACATGATACACCAAATGTTGAATTTAAAAAATAATTTTAAAAAATATAATTAGAGTTTGCGCCATCAAAGTTTATTGTTACTCCTGAAAGATATTTTATATTATTTTCAATTATTGCTTTAACAAAATTTCCAATTTCTTGAGGTTCTCCTAATCTTTTCATAGGTAATATTTTCTCAAATTCTTTAACGTTTTTAATTAATTCTTGAGTTCTGTCTGTATTGATAGGACCTGGTGCAATGTTAACACAGCTGATGTTTTTCTCAGCATATTTTTTACTTAACACTTTGAAAACTTCAGCAAATGCAGCACGGTATGCTGATGATATGATCAACTTTGCACTTGGCTCTTTAATTACACTGGAGCTTATCAAAAAAATATATCCACCATCATTGATTTTGATATTTTGTAGTATAGTAACAAATCCTAGAAATAATTGATTATGATATCGATTCCAGTCTTCTTCTGTAATGGTTAAGAATGGTTTTGGTTCTGGACCTCCTGTGTTTAGAATTAGAACATCTGTTTGATTGTGTATTTCTAGAAATTTTTTTACACTAGTCAAGTCTGATGTATCAATATCATTTTTTGAAGCAGCAAAAACGTCAATTTTTATAGATTTTAATGACTCTGAAATTGCTTTTCCTATTCCTCTTGAACCCCCAAGCACAATTGCATTAGTCATACCATTTTAGAAATTTTCTCATAATTAAATTCTTTAATTTTATAATTCTAATGTATCGATATTATTTTGAATAATCAAATTTTTTTAAAATTTTAGGGAATTTTAGTTTTTAGATATGCATAACTAATATAAATATAGATTAAAAAGGAAAATTAAGAATTTGAAATCATATACAATTATTCTAGTTTTATTATTTTCTACAGGTTATTTTATATCTGATGCATATGCTTACCTAGACGCTGGTACAGGCAGTATAATATTACAATCCTTAATTGGAGTTTTAGTTGGAGTTGCAATTACTTTGAAAATTTATTGGTTAAAAATCAAAGAAAAATTTTCAAATATTTCTAAAAAAAACGAAACCTAATTATTCAATATGAAATTTCTTGATATCTCTTTAGGTTCTGAATTAAATGAACTTAAAAGATTTGAAAGTTTGAAACAGGAAGAACGAAAGATAGTTTTTTATTCAGAAAATAAGAATTCGGTGTTCATCTTTGAATCTTTAATTAATGAATTAGTTAATGTACATAATTATGATATTTGTTATGTAACTTCAAGTAGAGATGAACCACTCCTTAAAACTTCAAATAAAAAAATTAAGACTTTTAATATTGGAGAAGGTGTTGCAAGAACAAAATTTTTCTTAAATTTACAAGCAGATATTTTGATAATGACTATGCCAGATTTAGAAACATTTCATATTAAAAGATCAAAAATTTATCCCGTACATTATATTTACATCTTTCATGCAATGGTAAGTACACATTTAGTATATCGTAAAAATGCATTTGATCATTTTGATTCAATTTTGTGTGTGGGAGCATATCAGATTGATGAAATTAGAAGTACTGAAAAATTTTATAATTTAAAACCAAAAAAATTAATTCCTTGTGGTTATAGTCACTTAGATGATCTTATTAAAAAATATACAAAAAGAATTGATGATATTCCCAAAGATAAAAATCAAACTCAAATATTATTGGCACCATCATGGGGTAAAAATGGATTATTTGAAACAATAATTGAAGATCTAATAAAAATACTGTTGGATTCTAAATACAAAGTTATCTTTCGACCTCACCCTATGACAATCAAATCTTCAAAAAAGAAACTATTATCAATTGAAAAAATATTTTCATCAAACCCAAATTTTAAGTTAGAATTAGATTTACCAAATTTTGATTCATTTTTATTTTCTGATGTAATGATTTCAGATTGGTCTGGTGTGGCATTAGAATTTGCTTTTGCTTTTGAAAAACCTGTTCTATATATTGATGTACCAAAAAAAATTCGTAATCCCGATTTTAAAGACATATCACAAACACCAATAGAAGTGAGTATTAGAGAAAAAATTGGTAAAATTATTTCGCCATTAGAAATCAAGCATATTTCAACAGAAATTGAAATGCTAAAGCAAAAATCATCTGAAATTAAAAAAGATATAAGAAACATAAGAGAAAAAGAAATTTTCAATATTGGAAATTCAGAAAAAAAGTCCGCCGAGTATATTATTGAATTGTTAAATCAATTAAAAAAAAATTAATCTATTGATAAGTGATTTTTAAATTTTATAAGAAAAAGTCATAAACAGTAGAAATTAGATTATTTTGTTGAGAGCAATTATTTTAGCAGCTGGAAAAGGAAGTAGATTAGAAGAATTAACAAAAAATATTTCAAAAGGCATGCTCAAATTATTTGGTAAAACATTGATCGAAAGACAAATAGAAATTTATCAAAAATGTGGAATTGATGATATCACAATTGTAACTGGCTACAAAAGTGAAATGATAAATTTTTCAGGCATAAATTATGTAAAAAATCAAGATTATGCTACAACCAACATGAATGAAAGTTTATTTTGTGCAAGTGAAAAATTATCAGATTCGGTAATTATTTCATATACTGATATAGTATTTGAGCAAAAAATGATTGAGCAAATGTTGCAGTTTTCAGGTGATATAGGAGTAGCTGTAAGTCTAAACTGGAAAAAAAATTACGATGGACGTACATTACACCCATTATCAGAAGCTGAAAATGTATTGATTGAAAATGACAAAATAATTCAGATTAAAAAAAATATTTCAGAAGCATCATCAGATCAAAAAATTGGTGAATTTTTGGGAGTTATGAAATTATCTAATGAAGGAGGAAAAATTCTATTACAGAAGTATTTAGAGTTAAAAGAAAATCATACGGAAACATTTCATATGGCTAAATCTTTCAAAGATGCATATATTACTGATATGTTACAAGAAATAATTGACTCTGGCTATGATGTTTCTCCTGTGGTAGTAGATGGGAATTGGTATGAAATTGATACTCCGCAGGATCTAGAAGAAGTAGAAAGATCTTCTATGTTTAATTAATTATTTTTTGGATCAAACCACTGCAATGATTCATTTATTGCTCTTTTAACACTTCTTTTACCAACAAAGGATAATTCTCTTTGTGAATCACCAGTAATCTTTCCACCTAGTCTTAATACCAAAAGTTTTCCAGATCCTCTAAAATTATGTTGTAAAAATGGTTTCAAGTATGCAGAATCTCCTGAATGAATAATTTCTTTAAATTGTTTATTATTATATGACCAGTTAAGGATTACATCTGTATTACCTATATTGTAGATATATTGATGTAAACCTACTTCAAGATCTAATGATGAATCATCTTGAGATAACATATCAATTTCAAAAGCTTTTGAGTAGGGTAAGGTAGTTGACGATGCTAAATCATGGAATTTATAATTTTTTGATTCTGGATAAAACCAATCTTTTCCTTCTTTATGACATTGTAAAATAACTTTATTTTCTATTTTTTCATTAGGACGTAAATCACGCGTATTGATATTAAGTGACGTAGCTAAACTCTGAAGTTCAATTTCCGAAGGCATACTAACATTATTTTCAAAATCTTCAATTTTTCTTTCTGATACGTTACTTCTTTGAGAGAGCTCATTAATCGATATGCTTCCTATTTCACGATGGAATTTTAAAAGGGATGAAAATGTATGTTGTTTTGAAGAAAAGTCAAGAGCATATTCTTGACCTAGCTCTGAAGAAATTGCTGATAGTTCCTGTTGAACGTCACCAGTTAATTTATTTCCATAAGTTAATGCTAAAATCAGACCATTTTGTTTTGCGCCAGATCTTGTAGTAAAAGTATGAGGAGTGAAAGGCGTGATATACATAGAATCCCCAGTATTCATTACTGCAACTTGTTTTTTACCATCTGAATCAAGATAATAGAAATTAACATCTCCAACGAAATAAGTAAACTGATGCATAAAGTGCCCTCTATTCCATTGAGCATTTGGATTCTTAGGATCATTATCATCAACATAACATAATTCCATTATCCATTCAGGTCTAAAAGGAGCTAAACTGCTCATCACCGTATCTCTATATTCATAATATGGTTTACCTGCACGATCCATTATCCTACTACTCTTTTCTGAATTTGTAGATGTCATGATTTTAACTCCAAAATTACAATCATCTCGAATTATGTAGAAATCACGTTCATTAATTGACCATATTTCTGCAGCACGAGTGACCATTTCAGGTGTTAATTTTCTCTCCCCTTTAATAATCAAAGATATCTCTGCAGTAGTTACATTCAATTCCTTTGCTGCATCCTCCGGTCTTCTTTTAAGATCATTTAAAATTCCTAAGAAATTGCTGCCAATACGTTTATTCTCATTTTTAATATTGAGAGTATTTTCTAAAGTTTCCAATTAAGTTAATATGAAATTCATTTACTTAAATTGTTTTTGTTGATTTTCAATTAATACGTAATACTTAATTCAATACATTGTTTGAATTAATTTTTTCAAGAAGTAAAACTATGTCTTCATGTGAAACTAATTTAGGATTATTATCAAGATGTTTTTTATCAGTCAATATTAGATCAGCTGCATTATGAGAATTTGATTGTAATTTTATAGATTCAAAATTTAGTTTTTTCACAATTTTAAGAAAACGTGAATAAAATTTTGAATCATTAAATTTATGAGCTACTGTTGTGGTAAAAGCTAAAGCATGACCATGAGAAATACCTTCATTGGAAAAAACATATGATAAAGCATGTCCTAAAGTAGTGGAACAATTTCCAAAACCTAAACCTGAAAATAAAGAACCAAGAACGATTTTTTCATTATCTTCATTTAATATTCCTGATTCTAAATAATCAAATGCTCTTTCACATAAGAATTTTGTATAAAAATTTCCAATTTTACTATCAAACCCTTCACTACATTGAGCTAAAGCATCAATTGCAGAATTTTTAAAGACATTTTCTGGAGTATGAGAAATAAATTCTGAATCAACAATAGCAGTATTGGCAAAAAATTTATCATCATGAAAACTTTTCTTTTTTCCATTAATTTTTAATACTGCTATTCGTGTTACTTCACTACCACTTCCAAATGTAGTTGGTATCATAATTTTAAATTTATTCATTTTTGCAGCACTAAATTTTGCTACATCAAGAGCACTTCCTCCACCTAAACCAATTATCGATGAAATTTTGGTGTTTGAAAATTCAGATAAAATTTTCTCGACCGTTTCAATCGAAGGATTATTTTCGACTTTATCAAAAAGAGAATAATTTTTTAATCTAAGATATTCGATCCATCCACGTTGTTTTGCTCCTTTAGATGTAATTAAAAGACAATTTTCAGGAAAATCATATTTTGATACAGAATGTTTTCCAAAAATAATTTTTGAAGGTTGTTTAATTATATACACAAATATTGAACTAAAGTTAAAAATTAATAGTTAACTAGATGGGTATTCATGAATAACAGAATATGAAAACAAATGCAGAAATACTTAGAGAATTACTTGACTCAAAACCTATTCTAAAGATTTGTGGTGCCTATGATGCAATGTCAGCCAAATTAGTTGAAAATGTGGGTTTTGATGCAGTATGGGCTGGAAGTTTTGCTATATCTGCAATTAATGCGGTTCCTGATGCAAGCATTTTAACTATGACAGAATTTTTTGATGCAGCTTCAAAGATGGTGAATGTTTGTAAAATTCCTGTTATTGCTGATTGTGACACAGGTTATGGTGGACCAAATAATGTAAGACATTTAGTCAAAAAATATGAAAGCGCAGGAATAGCGGCAATTAGTATAGAAGATAAAATTTTTCCTAAACAAAATAGTTTACTTGAAAATGGAACACATGCTCTTTTATCAGAAAAAGATTTTGTAGGAAAAATTATTGCTGCTAATGATGCAAAACAAAACAAAGAATTTATGATAATTGCAAGAGTTGAAGCATTGATAGCAGGTTTAGGAATGGATAACGCCATAAAACGAGCTAGAGCATATGAAAAAGCAGGTGCCGATGCAATATTAATTCACTCAAAAAAACATACTCCCGAAGAAATTTTTGAATTTGTTGATTCCTGGAATGGAAACTTACCAATTGTAGTAGTCCCTACCAATTATGGTACAGTAAAGATTGATGAATTAATTCAACATAAGATAAAAATGACTATTTATGCAAATCAAACTCTTAGAGCTGCTCACGCAGCTATCACCAGGACATTAAATGAAATGATAAAAGTTGAAAGTATGAGTGAAATAAAGGAAAAAATTTCAAGTATGGAAGATATTTTCCAATTACAAGAAATGTATGATTTACAAACAAATGAAGCAGCATTAGAAGAAAAATACAAAAAATTAGGTTATGAGTCTTGAAAGAAAAAATTCAGAGAGATATTTTTGATTACTTTTCAAAAAATGGAATAGAGAATTTTATTGGTGTTCCAGATTCCACTATGAAATATTTTATAGAACAAGGTTTAGAACAAAAAAAGATTCTCATTACAACCAAAGAAGAGGAAGCAATTGGAATAGGTGCAGGATTTTGTATATCAAAAAGCCCTACAATCATTTTTATGCAAAATGCAGGATTTGGAAATTCAATTAGTACTATAACATCTCTCATTCAGCTTTATGAAATTCCTTTGATATTTCTAATAGGGTGGAGGGGATATAAAAAAAATGATGCGCCAGAACATTTAGGGTTTGGCAAAATTCAAAATCAGCTTTTGAAAATCTTGGATATTCCATTTAAGATTATGTCTGAAAATGAATGGAAATCAATATGTGATTGGTCATTACATAATTTGCATAAGAATAATTCTTGTGCACTAATAATTAAGAGGGAACATGAATAGAAAACAAGCCATTTCCACAATTGTTAAAGAAGTTGGAAACAATCCAATAATTTCAGCTAATGGATTCATTAGTAGAGATTTGTATGAAACATGTGATAGAAACCAAAATTTTTACATGATTGGTTCAATGGGATTGGCATCTTCTATAGGTCTAGGAGTTGCACTAAAAAATCCAAAAATTAAGGTTTTTGTTTTTGATGGAGATGGAAACATATTGATGAATTTAGGATCATTAACAACAATTGGTAGTTTACAGCCAAAAAATCTAATTCATATCATTTTTGATAATAACAGTCATGAATCTACAGGAGGTCAACCTACACATTCTAACAAAATAAAATTATCGCGTATTGGAAAATCTGTAAATTATAAAGTGTTCAACATAGTATCAAAAAAGGAATTAATATCTAATTTTAAAAAAATCATAAATCATAAAGGCCCTGTAATGATTGTTGTTAAAGTCAACAAAAGTAAGAAAGTTAGTAAGAGAGTTGAAATTGAACCAAAAAAAATTGTAGAAAGATTTACAAATTCATTAAAAATCCATTCATCCTAAAATTTATTATAAATTGAAAAATCTATATATAAAAATAAAAATTGTGCCTATAATTCAGTTTTAGTTATTCATTTGAGATGATTTTCTGTTCCGAGTATTTATTATTGCTAATTATAAAATAAAAATTATGAATATTTCCAAAACAAGTGTTTTTCATCCATTTTTGTTTGCTATTTTTCCAATAATTCATCTATACTCAATTAATTTTATTGAAGTTCCTATGGATGATATAATTTTTCCAATATTTGTTTCAATTTTAGTTACTGGATCTTTATTATTTCTCTCACAAATAATTTTGAAAGATTGGACAAAATCATCTCTTATTGTTTCATTATTGTTAGTGTTGTCATTTTCTTATGGTCATATCTACCATTTGTTAAATGGAATGGCATTGGAAGATCTTGAAATTGTGAGACATAGATATCTTATGGTTGTATTTCTTGTTATATTCATCATAGGAACAATAGCCATTGTTAAAACACAAATTAAATTCAATAATTTAAATAAAATAATTACTGCAATTGCAATTACTTTAATTCTAATTACAATGCCTAGTTTTGTATATGCTGGAATTTCTACATCAGAAATCAGTGATGACATACAAGTACAAACAGTTGATGACATACAAGTACAAAATCCTAGAATAACATATGAATTAAAAAACATAGATAAATTGAATTCCACAGAAAAACCCGATATCTATTACATTTTACTAGATGGATATGGGGGAACAGAGAGGATGAAACAAGATCTTAATTTTGATAATTACGAATTTCTTTCAGAATTAACGAATAGGGGATTTTTTGCTCCCGATTCGAGCTCAGGTAATTACCCCTCAACTAACTGGCAGATGACATCAATATTTAGCATGAATTATTTGCCATCTAAAGAAAAAGAACAATCAGACCCAGAGTATTATTCTTCGATTATTGAAATCTCTAAGGCAAATGAAGTTATGCGGAATTTTCATCATTTAAATTATGAAATTATTAATTTTCAACCCAAGGGATTTATCACACAACATTATTTGTTTAATGATCAAACTTTTTGTCAAAAAGAGCAATTAAAACAATCAAAATTTACTCAGATGTTACTTCGAACAACCATACTAAATTATTTGAATAATCAAATAGTAGTAAATGTATATAGAGAAAGTATTCTGTGTGGATTTTCAGAGATATCTAATTTGACGGAAAAAAATGATAAACCAATATTTGTGTATATGCACTTAGCAATACCCCATCCTCCATATGTATTTGGACCAAACGGAGAATATGTATTTGGAGGTAAGGTCCAAACTGAAGAAGGAAGTTTTGTTGATGAGGAAAAATACGTTGATTCAATAAAATTTGTAAATAAAAAAACTCTTGAAGTTATAGAAAATATTTTAAGAAATAATGAAAACTCAATCATAATTATTCAATCAGATCATGGTTATGATTTTGGAATTAATTATGAAAATCCATCTGATATGAGTCTTAAGCAAAGATTTTCAACTCTTAATGCAATATATTTTCCAGATCAAAATCAAGATATTCTATATGATGGAATTACACCGGTAAACACGTTTAGAATTGTTTTTAATGAATATTTTAATGCCTCATATCCAATTTTAGATGATAGAATGTATTACCACCCCTACGGAGTAACTGGTATTTATACAGACGTAAAATTTCAAGATGTAACTGAAATAATTTTAAATTAAAAATATTGTAATTTTTTATAAAATTACATTTTTCCTTGTTGCCATGCTTGATTAAATTTTTTGATGGCTTCTTGATATGCTGTAATTGATTCATCACCTGATGTTGTAAGAAATTTCTCCCATTGCCCATTAAATTTTTTTATTGATTCAATATTGGTTTCTTTGAAAATACTCTCAATCATTTTTGTTTGTTGTTTGATATATTCTGGACCAATTTCTTCCCAAGTATTTTCCCAACTTGTACTAACTTTTTTCAATAATTCTGAATCTGATTCTATTGCCTTTTGACATGCATCATGATACGCCATTAATGTTTCATTTGTAGCCTTTTGCCATTGTGATAAGGATGCTTTCCATCCAGTTAATGCAGAATTATACTCTTTCCATGCTTTTTCAAATTCTGGTTTTTTTGTAGATGTTTTACTTTGTTTTTTTGGCTTAGAACTTGCTTTTTTTACTACTTTTTTTTTAATTTTAGATTTGTTTTTGACAGCCATGTTTTTAGGTTTAATCTAATAGAAATTAAACTTTTTAATTATTTTGAGATTAAAAATTTCTTAATTTTTGTCAAAATTTTGATGCTTTAGAAAAGGTTGGAATGTGTGTTTCATCTTTATTTTTAAATAACTTGTAATGATTTTTACATAAATTCCTGGTTTCTTTAAAACTGATTTTTACAGTTTGGATAGCTTTTTCTTTACATTCTGAAATACTACATTGCAATATTGTAAATAATTGATATTTCCTAATAAAACTTTGAAATTATATAATTACCACTACTAACTTTTTTATGATTGTAGTATATTGCAAAAATTATGGATGATGATGAAAAAGGCAAAGAATTTTTAAAATTAATTGATGATCAAAATACTGTTCAATGGAATATTGTTGCAAAATTATCTTCTTTGGTTAAAGTAGAATGGAATTCTATCGAATTAAAAACTGAACTTGAAACTTTAGTTAAAGATCATTATAAAATTACTAAAGACCTTAACAGTTTAGATGATAATAATAGTATTTTATAATCCAGAATCTACCATTAATGCAATAAATAAGACTGCCAAGTATGGACTAGAAAATTTAAACAATGTCCATGCAGCTGTTTCCATGGGTTTTATTGTAACCCAAACTGATAGTCCTAACATTAATGCACCTGATGCAATTGCAGTCCACAAATACACATCACCTACCATGTTTTCACCGCTTTCAGTAGTTATGAAAAATGGTGCAATTGAAAATAATACCATTACAACAGTAGATAGTGCAATAGCTCTTGCTGATGTTTTTTCAGATTGTACTGCAGTTAACATTGGAACATTTACTTTGTTATAATCTTCTTTGAAATGTAATGTTAAAGCCCAAATATGCATTGGAATCCAAATAAACACTAATCCTGCCATTGCTAATCCCATTGTCCATAAATCTGACATAGTTACTGCAACCCATCCAATCATAGGTGGTGCACCTCCACATAATCCTCCTAAAATAATATTAGTTCTAGAATTTCGTTTTAGTATATATGAATAAATAATAATATTGTTTACTAGTGCGAATGCAATGAAAATTGTTGCCCATATTCCTTGTTCCAATGTTGTAGTAAATGAAATTGCAAAAGCCAACACTAATGATATTCCAGCTAATGCTAATCCAAAGTTTCTTGCTTTAACAGCAGGATAAATTCTCTTTGAAGGAAGGGGTCTATCTTTAGTTCTTTCCATAATTGCATCAATATCCCTATCATGATAATTTGTCAAAGTATTAGCTGCTGCAGAACCTGATGCTACTGAAAATAACATCAAAGCCCATGTTTCTATAGAAATTGGAATATTGTAGATGTTTGATGCTGTTAATGCTGCTCCAAATGCCGTAAATACAAGTAAATACCAAATTTTTGGTTTTGTTAATTCATAATAAACTGCAACTCTAGAACTGGTTGTTTGTTTTTGCAATACTAGTCACCACTATTTGATGGCATATATGGCATTGCTTTCGTTCGTGATTTCATTTCAATAAATGACTCTGATGACTGAATTCCTTCAACTCTTCCTATCTTCTCTGAAACCATTTTATGCATTTGATCCAATGATCTTGCATACATTGTTACAAGTATGTCAAATCTACCAGTAACTTCTGCAACTTCTCTAACTCCATCAATTTTGAATAACTGATTAATTACATTATCACGTTGTTTGGTATCTATGTTAATCCCTGTCAATGCTTTTACTTCATATCCAAGTTCAGCATCATTGACAACTATTGTAAAACGTTCAATTAATTTTCTTTTAACTAGTCTTTTGATTCTTGAATAAACTACTGAAGAATTTACATCTATTTTTTTTGATAAACGTGGAACTGAAATTGAAGCATCGTTAGATAATTCTGATAAAATTTGTAAATCTAAATTATCTACTTTTGTCGTTTAAAACACCTAATTTGATCAAGATTTCTGGTTCTTATAAAGTTATTATTGTAAAAATTACAAAAAATTCTCTAAATCTTATTTTTTTTGTATAACATCTCTGCAAGTAGTACTGCACCTTTTGCTGATCCCATTTTTTTGTTATGTGAAAATAACATGTATTTTAATCCATGATCAAATAATTCTTCAGTTTCTACTCTTCCAATAGTTGTAGTCATTCCATCACCTACTGTTCTTTCCATTCTTGGTTGTGGTCTAGTTGGGTCTTCGTGAAATGCATAGTAATCTTTTGGAGCAGATGGTAATCCTGCAACTGAAATGTCTTTGTTACTTTGATTGTAAGTTTCCTTTGCTTTTTCTGGATTAATATCTTTTGTAGTTTCCACAAAAACTGATTCTGTATGACCATCTATTACTGGAACTCTGGTACATGTACAACTAATTCTGATATCTGCATCCACAATTTTTCCATCTGTTAGTTTTCCCAAAATTTTTCTTGTTTCTAATTTCACTTTTCCTTCTTCTTTTGGAATATATGGAATAATGTTATCTGTTATTCCCATTGCAGATACGCCTGATTTCCCTCCACCTGATATTGCTTGCATTGAAGTCATCATAACTTTTTTTACCCCATATTTGTCAAGTAGTGGTTTTAACGTAATTGCTAAACCTGTAGTAGTACAATTTGGTAAAGGAGCTACCCATCCTTTCCAGTTTCGATTTTTCTTTTGAATTTCTAGTAATTCTGTTTGTTCATCATTTATTCCTGGAATTAGTATTGGGACGTCATCTTCATATCTGTAAGCTGAACTAGTTGAGATAACTGGTAAATCTGCAGCCATTTTAGTTTCTATATCTCTTGCAGCCTCAGATTCCACTGCAGAAAATACTAGGTCTAATTGAGAAACATCTAACTCATCTACTGATTTGACTGTCATTTCTTTGATATATTCTGGAATTTCTCCAGCTACATCCCATGCTATAATTCCACTGGCATCCTTGATCGCATCAAGATACTTTTTTCCTGCGGAACGCTCTGATGCTGCAATTTGAGTAACTTCAAACCATGGGTGATTATTCAATGATTGTACAAATTCTTGTCCAACAGAACCTGTAACTCCAATTATTGCAACTTTTTTCTTTCCCATAATGTGAATATAGATCGGGTTCAATTAATAATCGTTTTCTGATTACCAAAACATACTAAATTAGCCAATTCTATTTGGAACTGTGAAAATAAGAACAAAATCCTCTATTCGGAGACATATTCCTGTTATTCATGGTGGAAAAATCCCTGTAAAAAATAGCGATCATAATATCATTGATTTTAGTTCTAATATCACTCCTCTTGGAATTCCTAATTCTGTAAAATTAATAATTAAAAAAAATTTAGATAAAATTCAATTTTACCCTGACCCAAAATCTGAAAATGTAATTTCAAGTCTAGAAAAATATACGCATTTATCAAAATCAAATATTATTGTTGGAAATGGTGCAATTGAAATTCTTTATAATTTTTGTTTTGCATTTTTATCTAAAACAACTAAAGTGCTAATTCACGTACCGACATTTGAAGAATACGAAGCTGCAGTAAAACTAAGTAATTGTAAAATTTCATATTTTAAATCCTTAAATTTGTCTACAAACATTGATTCATTTATTTCACAAATTCCAAAAAGTGGATGTATTTTTCTTTGTAATCCTAATAATCCTACAGGGGAATTATTATCAAAAAAAGAATTATTATCTATAATTATTGTAGCAAAAAAATTAAAAACTATTGTATTTATTGATGAATGCTTTATTGAATTAGTTCCAAAATCTAATGAATCTGTTATATCTTATGTAAAAAAATATGATAATTTATTCATTTTAAGATCTTTAACAAAATCATTTGGTTTACCTGGATTAAGAATTGGATATGCATGTGGTTCTAAAGAAATAATTAAAATTTTACAAAAAATTAAAATTCCTTGGAGTGTAAATTCTTTAGCACAAGATGCAGCAAATGCTGTGATTAAAAATACCTCTCATCTTAAAAAATCTAATATAATAATTAAAAAAGAATTAAAGTATTTAGAAGATAATATTTCTATTTTAAATGGATTTGAATGTATTTTTTCATCTACTAATTTTATTTTAATTAAAATAAAATATGATTCTACAAAGTTACAAACAAAATTATTAAAAAATAAAATTTTAATCCGTGATTGTAAAAATTTTAGAGGTTTAGATAATCATTACATTCGAATTGCAGTAAAATCTCACAAAGATAATGTAAAATTAGTAAAAGCATTGGAGAAAATAAAATGAAATCATTAATGATTCAGGGAACTTCCTCTGGTGCTGGTAAAACAACCTTGGTTGCAGCCTTGTGTAGAATTTTTTCAGATAAGGGTTACAGTGTTGCTCCGTTTAAATCTCAAAATATGTCTAATTTTGCTTATATTACGCCTGATTTTGAAATTTCTCGTGCTCAAGCAATTCAAGCTTTTGGTGCACGTTGTAATATTACGCCTGATTTGAATCCTATTTTATTAAAACCAGTTGGAAATTATTCTAGTATTGTATATTTGAACGGTAAGCGTTTCAAAAAAATGCATGCTCAAGAATATTATGAAAAATTTGTTAATATTGAAGGTATGAAAATAGCTACAAAATCACTGAAGACATTACAGAAAAATTTTGATCTGGTAATTATGGAGGGTGCAGGTTCTCCTGCAGAAATTAATTTACAAAAATATGATATTGCAAATATGAAAATTGCTAAAAAAGCAAATGCAGATGTATTATTGGTAACTGATATTGATAAAGGAGGATCTTTTGCAAGTTTAGTTGGAACCATGAATTTAATTGATAAAAAATATCAAAAACTTGTCAAGGGGTTTATTTTTAATAAATTTCGTGGTGATATTGATGTATTAAAACCTGGATTTAAAAAATTAAAAAATATTACAAAAATTCCTACTTTTGGAACTATTCCATTAATATCATTAAATTTACCTGAGGAGGATTCTCTTAATGTAAAACCTAAACATATTACTTGGAGTAAAAAAAATATTTCAAAAATTGATGATGAATTAAATAAATTATCAAAAATTGTTAAATCAAATATTGATATTAATTCAATTGAGAAAATGTTACAATGATTCTTGAATCTATATCTATTATTGGTTTTGCAATTTTAATTGATTTAATATTTGGAGATCCAAAAAATCGTTATCACCCAACAGCTTGGATAGGAACATTGATTGCAAAATTTACTCCTGTTGTGAAACACCAAAATTCTACAATTGAAAAAATTGGTGGTATTTTAATTATAATAATTATTTCTAGTATTGTTATTTTATTATTATCAAGTCTTAATTTTGCAATATCTTTAATTTCTATTGATTACGTTTCACTAATTGCTTCTATACTTATTGGGGCATTATTGCTTAAAACAACTATTGCTATTCGTGGAATGGAAAAACATGCAATTAGCGTATTGGAATCTCTGGAGAGTAATAATCTTGATATGGCAAGAAATTATTTATCTATGATTGTAAAGCGAAATACCACAAATTTGGATAAAAATCATGTACTTTCAGGCGTATTAGAAAGTATTAGTGAGAATACTGTTGATGGTATAACTGGACCAATGTTTTATTATGCTTTTTTTGGTTTATGGGGAGCGTTTGTGTATCGAGTTATCAATACAGCAGATTCAATGATTGGGTACAAAAATGATATTTTTAAAAATTTAGGATGGTTTACTGCTACCTGTGATACAATCTTAAATTATATTCCATCTAGATTAACAGGATTAATGATGATTATTTCAGCAGCTATTTTACAAAATAATTGGAAAAATTCTTACAAAATAATGATTAGAGATGGCAAAACAACTGAAAGTCCTAATGCTGGATATCCTATGGCAGCATTAGCTGGTGCTTTAGAAACTAAATTTGAAAAAATAAATCATTATAAATTAGGTGATGGTGAAATTGTTCTTACAAAACAACATGTCATTTCTGCAATTAAGATTATGAAATTAACATCAATTCTTTTCTTTGGAATTATAATAATTCCAATAATTTTTATTTTATCTTTTATTGGATGGTGGCTTTATGTTTAAAGAAATTGGATCTATTTTTTCTTTTTTAACAATTTTACCATCATCAAATTCTACATTAGATGATACTGCAAAATACATGTATCTTTTTCCTATTGTTGGAATTATAATTGGAATTTTAGTTGGTGGTTTTGGTTTTGGTTTATCTTTTCTTTTGGATCCAATTATAGTTAGTTTCCTTGTAGTTACATCAATTGTAATTATAACTGGAATTCATCATGCAGATGGTTTAGCAGATTTTGTTGATGGTCTTATGGTAAAAGGTAGTAAGGAGAAAAAACTTGATGCAATGAAAGATCTTTCTACAGGTTCTGCAGGAATAGTTGCTATTGTGCTGTATCTTATTGGATTAGTTGTTACAATTTCTCTTACAACTGGATTTGATTTGTTTAAGGCAATATTGATTAGTGAAATTTTAGCAAAATTTTCAATGGTTTTATTAGCAAGTTTAGGAAATTCAGCATCATTAGGCTCAAACTCTCCTTTTATGAAAATTATGAAAGATAAGAAAAAATTGATGGCAGCATTTGTAATCATGATTATTCCTATTGCTTTACTTGGTGAAACTACTGGACTTGTAATGCTTGGTGTGACTGTAACTGTAACATTGTTTATTTTGTTTATATCTAATCGTAGTTTTGGTGGTATAACTGGTGATGTTCTTGGTTCAACTAACGAATTAACTCGTTTAGCATCATTGATGGTGTTTGTATCAATATGATTAGTTTGGTAATGGCAGGTGGTAAAGGTGCACGTATGAATTTAGATCATGAAAAATTATTGCTCAAATATAAAAAACCAATCATCCTTCATGTAGTTGATTCTTTAAAAGATTCAAATTGCTTTTCAAAAATTTTAGCCCTAACTAGTTCTAATTCCCCAAATACAAAAATATTATTACAAGAAAATAATATTGAAATTTTTGATACTGATGGAATTGGATATGTTGAAGATTTAACTTTAGTACTTCAATCTACAAATGATTCTGTTTTAGTTACTTCAGGTGATTTACCATTATTGGATAAAGAAATAATACGACAAATTGTTAATCATTATGATCCTAAACAAATTTGGACAAGTATACTTGTCACTAACAAATTTTTAGCAACACTTGGATTAGAGTCTGATTATTCTATACATTACAGTAATCAAAAATGTAATTATACTGGAATTTCTTTAATTAATACAAGTAAAATTAATTCATCTGAAGATATAGATGAAAATTATATTATAATTGATGATAAACGTATTGCATTTAATTTAAACACAAAGCGAGATTATGAATTACTCGGCACTACCTGAAATTTTGCCGTTTATTTTGGCTTTAGAACCTGTTGGTTCTGAAATTGTATTACCACAAGAATTACATGCAATAACTGTAGATGCATGAGAATATACTATTTGTAATTCACCGCACTCTTCACAATTAACCTTTTGAAACTTACTTGATGGTTTTGGAATTTCGATGTGACTTTTCTTCATGCTGCTACCAACTCAAATTTCTTAATTCTAACACCTTTTTTATTGTATTTCTTTTTACATACAGTACATGTCATAAGTGGAGTAACTTTCTTTGTAACTTTGGCTGGTTTTGCAAGTTTTGGGAATTTTTGTCCACCATAACCTCTTTTACGTTCAGCGTGACGACGTTCACCTGCTGCAGAACCACGTCTTTTTCCAGCTTTGTAAATGGAGACCTTTTGTTCAGTATGTGTATTACATTTTGCACAATACTTTCTGATCACCTTTGGAATGTTCATATCAACAAAACCTCTTCAACCGTAATTTAAGCATTGAACCTATAATAGTCATAAATTTCATTTATTCTTATGAGTTCAAGCCTAGCAGATTCAATTAATTCTCTAAATTCTGTTGCACTTGGGGAAAAAAAATCTGATCTAGTATTAACAAATTGTAATTTACTTTCAGTTTACACTAGAGAAATTATTCCAAAAACTCAGATCGCAATAATTAATGATCGTATTGCCTATGTTGGTCCTGATGCAACACATACGATAGGAGCAAAAACAAAAGTCATTGATATTCATAATAAATTTGTCAGTCCCGGATTTGCAGATCCTCATTTACACATTGATCAATTTGTATTGCCATCTGAATTTGCAAAACAATCTCTTCTTTGTGGTGTAACTTCTCTTTTTTCAGATCCAATTGATATTGTTAGTGTAGCAGGTTACAAGGGTTTTCAGGAATTTCTTAAACTAGGTGAAAATTTACCAATTAGAATATTTCAAGCAGTTCCTGGAGGACTACCTGTCGACACAAAATTTAGTAGTAGTAAATCATTGAGTCTTTCTCAAGAAAAAATCGCAATAAAACATCCCCATGTAATTGGAATGGGAGAAGTTTTTTCATGGACTAAAGTAATTTTACGTGATCCTAAAACAATGAAGTCCATTTCAACTATGTTGGAATGTGATTGTATAATCAATGGACACACTGCAGGTGCAAGTGAAAAAAAACTTAATGCATATGTTTCCTCTGGCATACTCTCTTGTCATGAACCAATTAATTTTGATCAAGTGTTAGAAAGATTACGCCTAGGAATGTGGATAATGATTAGAGAAGGCTCTATACGTCGTGATTTAAAAGAAATTATTCCACGTGTATTGTCGCATGGAACATATCTAAATCGATTAATGTTTTGTTCTGATGGTCTTGACCCATTAGATATTTCTAAATTTGGTCATATTGATTACTGTATTCGTGAATCCATTAAACTTGGTTTAGAACCAATAGATGCAATTACAATGGCATCAAAAAATAATTTTGATTATTATAATATGGGAAAAGATCTTGGTGGTATTGCCCCTGGGAAATTAGCTGATATCTTAGTTTTTGATGATTTAAAATCATTTAAACCAAAACATGTTTTTGTTGGCGGCAAACTTGTAGTTTCTAATGGTTCTTTTGTAGCTCGCATTAGAAAAAATATTATTTCTCCATGGATTAAAAAAACTGTTAAATTAAAAAAATTCTCTAAAAATGATTTTCTAATTAAATCCAAAAAAGATCATGTAGTAGCAAATACTATTTTTATGCAAAATGAAATAATTACTAAATTAGGAACATCCGAACTTAATTCTAAGGATGGTCATGTTTCTGCATCTTTAGATTCTGATATTTGGAAAATTGCAGCATTTGACAGAATTCATGGAACAGGTAAACATTCTATTGGATTTCTTGAAAATTTTGGTGCTGATATTGGTGCATTTGCTTCAACTTGGAGTTTTCATGAAAATAATTTGATTATACTTGGTTCAAATGATTCTGATATGGCAATAGCATCAAATCATTTAATTAAAAATCAAGGTGGTTTAGTTGTAGTTAGATCTGGAAAAATTCTTGCCTCATTACCTTTACAATTTGGGGGAATTGTTTCAACTGATTCTTTTGAGACTGTTTCATCTAATTTTGAACAGATCAATAATTCTATTGTAGATTTGGGATGTAAATTCAGTAAACCTCACTTAATCCCTCTATTCTTACCTTTTCTAGCACTACCTTCTGTAAGGATTTTTGCAGGTGGAATTATTGATGTCAAAAAACGATCTTACATTTCACCAATCAATTAGGCAATGTTAAAAAGGGGGATTTTCAGGATTGAAAATGAATCTAAATGGCATCAATTCAACAAGGACCCAATGGACCTGTATTAGTTCTTAAAGAAAGTGCATTACAACAAAAAGGTAAAGATGCTCAACAAAACAACATTGCTGCAGCAAAATTAGTTGCAGAATTAGTTAAAAGTAGTCTTGGACCTCGTGGTTTAGATAAAATGTTAGTAGATTCCTTAGGTGACGTTACAATTACAAATGATGGTGCTACTATTCTTAAAGAAATTGATGTTCAACACCCAGCAGCAAAAATGATTGTTGAAATTGCTAAAACTGTAGATAATGAAGTAGGTGATGGAACAACTTCTTCGGTTGTTTTTGGAGGTGCATTATTAGCTAGAGCAGAAGATCTCTTGAAAAAAGATGTTCATTCTTCAACTATTATTGAAGGTTATCAAGCAGCAGCTGAAAAAACTCTTGAAATCTACTCTCAATTATCCAAAAAAATTCAACCTGATGATAAAGCATCACTTATTAAAATTGCTTCAACAAGTATGCAATCGAAATTAATTTCTGAAGATAGTAGTATTTTATCAAAAATTGTTGTTGATGCAATTCTTAGTATTACAACAAAAAAAGGTGATAAATATTTCGTTGATCTTGAAAATATTAAAGTTGAAAAGAAACCAGGTGGTTCAATTGACGATACACAAATTGTAAAAGGTATTGTTTTAGATAAAGAAATTGTTCATAGTGGAATGCCTACTAAAATAGAATCTGCAAAAATCGCATTAATTAATTCCGCATTAGAAATTGAAAAAACTGAAATGAGTGCAGAAATCAGAATTACCGATCCAACTCAAATGCAGATGTTCTTAGAAGAAGAAAATAGAATGCTAAAAACAATGGTTGATAAATTACATGATGTCGGTGCTAATGTTTTGATTTGTCAAAAAGGAATTGATGATATTGCACAACATTATCTTTCTAAACATGGTATCATGGCAATTCGTCGTGTCAAAGAAAGTGATATGATTAAACTTTCTAAAGCTACAGATGGTCGTGTAATTAGTAATTTGGATGATTTATCTGAAAATGATCTTGGTCATGCTGATTTAGCTCATCAGAAGAAAGTCGAATCTGATAAATGGGTATTCATTGAAGGTTGTAAACATCCACAATCTGTTACAATGTTAATTCGTGGAGGAACTCAAAGAGTAATTGATGAAGTTGATCGTTCTATTCATGATGCATTAATGGTAGTAAAAGATGTAATTGAAAAACCTGAAATTGTTGCAGGTGGAGGTGCTCCTGAATCATTTGCAGCATCTCAACTTAAAGAATGGGCTGATAATTTTAGTGGAAGAGAACAACTTGCAATTAAAAAATATGCTGAAGCATTAGAGGTAATTCCATTAACTATTGCTGAAAATGCAGGTATGGATCCAATTGATACAATGGCTACTTTAAGATCAAAACAAAATCAAGGTCAGAAATGGACTGGAATTGATGCAAAAAATACAAAAATTGCTGATATGATGGCAATTAATGTTTTAGAGCCAATTGTAGTCAAAGAACAAATTATAAAATCGGCAACCGAAGCAGCCTGTATGATTCTTAGAATAGATGATGTTATTGCTATATCTGGTGGTCCCGGTGGCGGCGGTATGCCTCCAATGGGATAAATTTAGTTAAAACTTAATCATACTACTTTTCATAAATTATTGTTGTACAAAATTGGTGTAGATTTAGGTGGTACTAAAACAGAAATTATTGTTCTTGATGAAAATCTAAATGTTTTGGAAAGAAAAAGAGTATTTACTCCTCAAAATAATTACAATGAAATTATCCATACAATTGAAACCCTAGTTTCCGATGTCTCTCAAAATATTTCTGATTTTTCTTTAGGAATTTGCTGTCCTGGGTCAATTTCAAAACAAACTGGATTAATCAAAAATAGTAATACTCAATGTTTAATCGGTAAATCTTTAAAAAAAGATTTAGAACATAAACTCCAAAAAACTATTTCTATTGAAAATGATGCTAATTGTTTTACTTTATCTGAATCTAAAATGGGTGCTGGGATTGGATTTGGTTTAGTTTTTGGTGTTATTCTAGGTACTGGTGTAGGTGGAGGAATTGTAATTAATAATATTCTTCATTGTGGTAGAACCAATATTGCTGGTGAATGGGGGCATCATACTTTACATCAAAATGGTAATTCCTGCTATTGTGGTAAATCTGGTTGTGTGGAGACATACATCAGTGGACCCTCTTTGGAAAAACGCTGGAATAAAATAACTGGATTAACTCAATCTATGCCTGAAATTATCAATAATTTTGATTATGCTATTGGTAAACAATGGAAAGATGAATTTTTAGAAAATTTTGGTTATGGTCTTGCAAATGTAATTGATATTTTAGATCCTGATGCCATAATTCTTGGAGGTGGTTTATCTAATATTGATTTTTTATACACTGAAGGTACAAAATCAATTTACTCAAAAGTATTTTCCGATATTGTTGAAACCCCTATATTGAAAAACAAACTTGGTGATTCTTCAGGAGTATTTGGAGCCGCACTTTTAGATTAATTTTTTGGACATCCTTCCATTTTTGCAATAAAATATCCGTTTGTCATTATTTCAATTTCAGTATCTTCTGGAACAGATTCTGAATGACAAAATTTACATTCTTCTGTAGTTACTACTGCATTATCTTCTCCAATTGATTTTAACCATTCTTTTGCAAAAGAAATTGCAGTTGTAGAATCATTTTTGTCAGTAATTACATCAAAATGTATTGTATGACCATCATTTGCTTTTACATAAGTATCAAAAACATGAAAAGTCAAATTTATGACAAATTTTTTACATATGTATCTCTAATTTCAAGAGTTTTATCTACAATCTCATTTACATTTACATCTAATTCTGTAGTTATCAAAATTAACCCTGCACCTCCAATAGGTACTGTTATTCTATAGATTTTTTCATATTTTGCTAATGCAAAAACTGGAACACCAATTTTATCTGCAGTTTTTTTCCTTGTTGACCATCGGTAAATTGCTTGTGATAATGATGTTTCCGTTTCTTCTCTAGTTAAGTGCGATGTAACACCTGGTCTAATTTTATCGTGCAGCTCACCATAATCATAAACAGCTGCATATCTGATTTTTTCATTATATGCTAATATTTCATCACAGATTTTTTCATAACTCATAATTTTTCACTATTGTGGCTCAATTGTTGCTGGTGGCTTACTTGAAATTGTATATGTTACCCAAGTGACATCCTCAATTTCATTAGTAATTCTATTACTCATTTTCTCTAGTACTCCATGTGGCAGTCTCGTCCAATCAGCAGTCATTGCGTCAATAGAATCTACAACTCTAATCATAACTATGTTTCCATATCTTCTCTCATCTCCTACGACTCCAACTGCTTTATCATCACCTACTGCTGCATAAGCTTGCCAGACTTTGGCATAAAATCCAGATTCCATTAACTCTTCTTCAACAATTTTACTTGCTACTTTTGAAATTTCTAATTTTGCTGGAGTCACTTCTCCAATTATCCTAACTGATAATCCTGGACCTGGAAATGGATGTCTCATGAAAAGTTTTTCAGGAACACCCAAAATTTTAGCAATTTCTCTAACTTCGTCTTTGTATAATTCTCTTAACGGTTCTAAAATTTCCAAATTTAACCAATCTGGTAATCCTCCAACGTTATGGTGAGATTTTATTACAGCTGCTGGACCTTTTGAAACCCCACTTTCAATTACATCTGGATACAAAGTTCCTTGAGCTAACCATTTGAAAGGACCCTCTTTTTCAGCAAAATTAGTAAAAACATGAATAAATTCCTCACCAACAATTTTTCTTTTTGCTTCTGGATCTTCTATACCCTTTAATTTTTCAAGAAATTGCTGTCCTGCATTAACTGCTGTAAAATTAACTTTGAAATTTTCTTTAAACATTTCTTCTACTTCTTTTTCTTCGTTTAATCGTAGCAAACCATTATCTACAAAGATGCATTTCAGTCTATTTCCAATTGCCTTATCGATAAGTAATGCTACTACTGTAGAATCTATTCCTCCACTGACACCACATAATACATTTCCTTCAATTTTAGAAATTTTTTCTACTGCTGTATCAATAAAACCTTCCATTGTCCAATCTTGTTTTGCATTACATACTTTTAGAACAAAATTTTTGAGAATTTGAGTGCCTTGTTCTGTATGAACAACTTCGGGATGAAATTGAATTCCATAAACTGATTTTTCTTCTGATGCAATTGCTGCTGCTTTTGCACCTTCTGTATGGCCAATTATTTTGAATCCTGATGGAATTTCTTCAGCCTCATCACCATGACTCATCCATGCTCTAACTGATTCACCTATTCCATTTAGTAAATCACTATCGTTGTCTATTGTTAATAATGATGAACCGTATTCTTTGTTTGCTCTTTTTACTTTTCCTCCAAATTTATTTACAATTAATTGATGTCCATAACAAATTCCTAATAATGGTACATCCATTTCAAAAATTTTATTTTCTGGTAATGGAGCTTCTGAACTATAAACACTAGATGGACCTCCAGAAAAAATTATTCCTTTTGGATTGTGTTTTTGTATTTCTTCATAACTAATATCATATGGTACTAGTTCTGCAAAAACAGAAAATTCTCTAATTCTTCTACAAATTAAATGACTATACTGTGACCCAAAGTCTAAAACTAAAATTTTATCCATATTATCACTTACTAATATTTTCCAACATCCTTGTTAGTGACCACCCTACTGTATTGATTAATTCAGTCACTCTTTCTTTTTGTCTATAATTTTTAATTATAATTTCTCTAATGTCTGTTCCATTTTTATTTATGATATAATCTATGATTGATTCTTTTTGGATTTTCCCATTTTCTGCTTCAGTAGAATCCTTTTTCTTCATTTCTCCAATTATTCTATCTAAAAAGAATGATTTGAAGGGTGGAGTATCTGCATTAATTATAACTTGTTTATCTAAAATTATTGAAACTTGATCTGGTGTAACATATGCATTAGCAATTATTTTTCCATCATTTCCTCTTTTAATGGGAATTGAACTTTCCACATGTTTTGGCTCGACGTGTTCTAACTCTTCATTATTTTCCACCATTTTAGATTCATTTTTTATTTCTAATTGAGATGCCTTTGTGAAACTAGAATCCTTTAGGAATTCATCTAATAATGTGATATTTTTCTCTAACATTTCTATGCCTTCTTGATGCTTGTCTATTTGCTGTAGCATATTTTCTCTCAAAGCAACTATTTCTTTTACTTGCTCTTCTGAAAATCTCATAATTTAATAAATCAGTAATGGGTATTAAATGCATTCTAGGTAATTATGATATCTAGATCTTTGTATGGTATTTTTCTAAATCCTTCAATAGGTTTTGATGTGGTAAATAATTCTGATTTTGTGATTGTTGATAGCCAAATTAAAAGATCTCTTCCTATTTCTAACTTTTTTAACTTTGTTTTCCTGTCTGATTTTTTTGTATTAGAAAATTTACCAATTTGATTTCCAAAATCCATACCAAATAAAATAATTTTTTTTGCGTTAAAATAACTTGCTAAGAAAACCCCTCTATCTCCGTCAGTAAAACCTCCAAAATTTTGAACTTTATTAAATGGATTTGTTTGAGTTGTTCCAATACAATTTTTCATTTTTTTTACCATCTGTAACTTTTCAATATTATCTCCATGTGCATGTATTACAAATATTGATTTTGTTTTTGATATTTTTTTAATTGTATCTTCATTTCCATCTAAATCTGTTACAATGATATCTGGAATAATTCCATTATCGACTAATGGTTTTAATGAACTATCAGCTGCAATTTTTATAGATTTTTCTAACTTTTTTAATTTTGGAATAGCAATTGATAACGATGGTCCAGAACCTATAACAAAAATTGTTTTACCTTCGATTAATTTTCTAACTTTTTTAATCGTATCTGTTTTTTTTAAAATTGAATCTAAAATTAGAGCTGATTCCTTGTCTTTTTTTTCACTATAGTTTAATTCCTGTAAAATAGAAAAATATCTTTTTTCCCAACCTGAAATCATCATATAACTCAAATTGTATGAGGTTTTGATAAACTATATGGCAAAAATTGCAAATATTTCTGTTGGTGGAAGAAACCCTGTTAGGATTATGGGTATTTTGAATACTAGTCCAGAATCATTTTACAAAAAATCAATCAATACTACTCGTATGAAAATCAAAAATGCAGTAATTCAAATGGAAAATGACGGTGCAGACTTTATTGATGTGGGAGGAATGTCTACTGCACCATATTTGTCTACTAATGTATCTGAAAAAGTAGAATCTGATAGAATTCTTAATGCAATTAAAATTATTCAAGATAGTACTAACCTTCCAATATCTGTTGATACATGTAGATCTAGTGTAGCTAAACATGCTTTGGAGAATGGTGTTGAAATAATTAATGATATTTCAGGATTAAAATATGATAAAAAAATGAAAGATGTAATATCTAAATTTCAATCTTCAGTAATTCTATGTGCATATGACTCTAAAACAATATCTGGAAATACAATAAATACAACAAAAAGACTTCTTGCAGATAGCTTAAAAATTGTTAAAAAATCAAATATTTCAGATAAAAAAATTATATTGGATCCTGCAATTGGATTTTTTAGAAAAACAGGACAAGGTAAATTTTTTACAAAAACTAAAACTGATTGGGTAGAAAGAGATCTAGCTGTCATTAAAAATTTAAATTCTATTAAAATGAATTATCCTATTTTAATATCCGTTTCAAATAAATCCATTATTGGTAGTCTTTTAGAAAAAGAAAATCCTTCTGATCGATTGTTTGGATCTATAACTGCTGAAGCAATATGTGTTTTAAATGGAGCCAATATTATTCGCACGCATAATGTTATGGCTACTAAAGATGCCGTTACGATTGCTTCAAAATTATTAAAAAAACACAAACGCTTATAATCAATTTTTAACTTTTGTAACAAGGTTTCATTGGAATTTAAAGAAGGATTAACATTTGACGACGTTCTTCTCGTACCTAAATATTCAGATATAACAAGTAGAAGTCAAACTGATCTGAAAACTCAATTATCTCGAAATATTTCTCTAAACATTCCTTTTGTTAGTGCAAATATGGATACTGTTACTGAATCATCTATGGCTGTAGCTATTGCACGTGCAGGTGGAATAGGAATAATTCATAGATTTTTAACAATTCAAGAACAAGCAAATGAAGTTCTTAAAGTAAAACGATCTGGAAGTGTAATGATTGAAAATCCTTATTCTATAACTGCTGATAAAACAATTGAGGATGCATTAGATTATGCTGAAAATAAAGATATTTCTGGATTATTGGTAGTTGATAATACTTCAAAGTTAATTGGAATTGTAACTGAAAGAGATTTACTCTTTGCAAATTCTAAAAATCTTATTCAAGATGTAATGACAAAAGATGTTGTTACTGCAAAATATGGTGTATCTATTGATGAGGCAAAAGATCTTCTACATAAACATAGAATTGAAAAATTACCTTTAGTTGATGAATCTGGATTTGTAAAAGGTTTGATTACAAGTAAGGATATAACAAATAATGCTAATTTTCCAAATGCATCCAAAGATAGTAAAGGTCGTCCTCTTGTTGGAGCTGCAGTTGGAGTTAAAGGCGACTTTTTAGAAAGAAGTGAATCTCTTTTAGAAGCAGGTACTGATACTCTAGTTGTTGATATTGCTCATGGTCATAGTGAAAATGCAATTAGTACTGTAAAACACATCAAAAAAGCATTTCCTGATTGTGAATTAATTGCAGGAAATATTGCAACTGCTCAAGGTGCTGAAGATTTAATGAAAGCTGGAGTTGATGCAGTAAAAGTTGGTGTGGGTTCAGGTTCAATTTGTATTACTAGAGTGATTACTGGTTCAGGTGTTCCTCAATTAACTGCAGTAATGGATTGTGCAAAAATAGGCCATGATTATGGTATTCCAATTATTTCTGATGGTGGAACTAGAAATTCAGGTGATGCTACAAAAGCATTAGCAGCTGGTGCTTCAACTGTTATGGTTGGAAGTATGTTGGGAGGAACTGACGAATCCCCTGGAACTGTTTTGACAAAGAATGGAAAACGTTTCAAAGTATATCGTGGAATGGCTTCTCTTGCAGCATCTATAGGAAGAAAATCTAAAGAAACTGGTTCTACATCTTTTGATGAGGATCTTAATGATTATGTTGCAGAAGGTGTTGAGGCAATGGTTCCATACAAAGGAACTGTTGTAGATATTCTAAAACAACTTACTGGTGGAGTTCGTTCGGGTTTAAGTTATTGTGGCGCACATACAATTACTCAAATGCAAACAAATGCTGAATTTATAAAAATGTCTAGAGCTGGATTTGCCGAAAGTCAGCCTCATGATGTATCTTTGATGTAGATAATTTTTTAAGCAGTATCTAAAGTCATTTTATTATGTTAGCTACTCGAACTATTATTGGCTTAGTTGTTGGCAGTCTTGTTATTGGGCTAGGTGCTTTTTCATTAATTAATTCTTTAGCACCAACAATTTCTATGAATGAAAATTTTGTTATAGGTTCTGGTGATTCAGCCTCTTTTTCAATTCCTGCACCAAAAGATGCACCACAATATATGATGATTGTTGGAGATGCTTTTGATGTTAAACTAGCTAGTCCTGGTGAAGGATTAAACATTTCAAATACTTCTTACAAAAAAGAATTGATTCTAGATTGGGTTCATACTGAAGATGGTCAAACAATCATTGTAATTCAAAATACCGGTGCTAGTGAATTAGAAATTACAGCTAATACTAATCAGACACCTGATCCATTTGGAATCACATTTGATTTCATGGTAATTACATCTGGAGTAATTATTCTTGGATTTAGTTTGGGTTTTACGTTAAGAAAACCAAAAGGCTTCTAGCTTAGTTTTGCAGAAGGGTATGAACCTAAAATTTTAATGAAAAGTGTTTCTTCTTTAATTTTATTTAACATTTCTAAAACCTTCATATCTTTTTGGTGACCTTCAAAATCTACATAGAAATTATATTCCCATGTATTTGCTTTTGTAGGTCTTGATTCTATTTTTGTTAAATTAATATTATTTTTATTAAAATTTTCTATGATTCTATACAATGATCCTGGTTCATGCTTTATTGAAAAAATAATTGAAGTTTTATCATTACCAGTTTCTAAAACCTCATTTTTAGATAATATCAAAAATCTAGTATAGTTATTGAGATTATTTGCAATATTTTCAGCAATTATGGGCATATTGTAAATTGATGCAGCTGCTTTACTGGCAATACATGCACAATTAATTTTATTTAATTCTTGGATAATTTTTACACTTCCTGCTGTATCGTAAGTGGGAATTGTTTTCATAGTATTTTTTTCAATAAAATTTCTACATTGACCTAATGCCTGTGGATGTGAATACACTGTATCAATTTCTTCTATTTTACCAAATCCAATTAAACAATGTTCTATTCTGTGATATGTTTCCCCAGTTGCATTTAGATCTGTTGAATATAATAAATCATAACTTTCTCCTACACTTCCTTCTAGTGAATTTTCTACAGGTAAAATTGAAAATTCTGTAATATCGTTAGATGTATTTTCTAAAATTTCTGCAAATGTTGCAAGTGGAATTGTTTTGATATCATTTTTGAAAAAGGATTTTGCTGCGGCTTCACTATATGCACCTCGTTCACCTTGGAACGAAACATTTTTCATTTTTTTATTCTCTCAAATGTATAAAATCACTTTTGCCAAAATTTGACGAAAGTTTTCTTTCATCAATCCATGAACAATCTGTACATTTAATCGCATCACGCATTGTAACAACTTTTCCACCACACTTTCTACATTTTGTAAATATAATTCCTAATTCTGGTTCATCCATAACTGCATGAATTGTTCCATTAAGATGTGCAATAATTTTCAATGCTGCTATGTCGTTAACCAGTGCTACATTTCTTATCCTCATATTTCGTGTAGCGCAAATACATTCTACTTTTGATGTAGTTGGTTTTCCATTAATATAATCAATTGTAATTGCAACCATGGATGACATTACTGCTGCCACTGTTCCAATTATGATATCTCCTACTTTTGGAATTGATAGAAGTTTAGGGTGATTGACATTTACTATTCTTGTTTCTTTATCCATATTTTTCTCTCCCATTGTAGATGATCTGACCATATCGCCATCATCAAAAGTATTGTGGCCAGCCTCATATTCCTCAATAGATGCTATTTTATCTCCTGGAAATACTGAATTATCTGACATAATCTAATTTTTGTTGTTATGATTATAATTGTTTATGGGAGAAAAGATCCTGATAAATCATATATCTCTAAAATCTAGAAAGAAGTCATGAGGGCATTAGTATATGATGAATACACTAGTAATGATGATTTTTCTAAAATTTTAAAAATCAAAAATATACCCAAACCTGAACCACGATCTAACGAAGTTGTTTTCAAAGTAATATCTGCAGGATTAAACTATGATGATATTTGGGGTATGCGCGGCAAACCTTTAGCAATACCACTACCTCATATTTCTGGAACAGATGCTGCAGGCGAAGTTATTGCAGTGGGTTCTGATGTTAAAAATATCAAAATTGGAGATAGAGTAGTTTCTCATGGAAATATGTCATGTAGAGTTTGTAAAGCATGTACTGATGGTAGAGAATTTGATTGTAAAAAAAGAACAATTTGGGGTTTTGAGACAGGACCTCTTTGGGGAGGTTATTGTCAATTTACACATTTACCTGAAGTTAATGTACTTAAAATTCCAGAAGGTGTATCATATGATCAAGCAGCAGCTGCATCAATGACATTACTAACTTCATGGCACATGTTAGTTGGTAGAGCAAAAATTCAACCTGGACAACTAGTTTTGATAATGGGTGGTAGTTCTGGAATTGGAACTTTTGGAATTCAAATCGCAAAATTATTTGGTTGTACAGTAATTGCAACAGCAAGTCCTGACAAACTAGACAAATGTTTAGAACTTGGAGCTGACTTTGCAGTTGATCATAGAAAAGATGATTGGCACAAAGAAGTCAGAGCAATTGCAAAAAAAATTCCAAAACCTTATAGTGATGTACCTGGTGTCGATGTAATTTTTGAACACATTGGTGGTTCACATTGGAATAAAGAATTGACTTTGTTAAATTATGGTGGAACTATTGTTACAACTGGTGCTACAACTGGATATGATGCTAAAACTGATTTACGACATATTTTCTTTAAAGGAATTAACATTTTAGGCTCAACTCAGGGAACTAGATCTGAATTAGAAGAGGGTTTCTATTGGATGTCAAAAGGTAAAATAAAATCTGTTATTGATTCTGTATATTCTTTAGATGATGCAGTTAAGGCTCATAATAAAATGCTAAATGGTAAAGGACTTTTTGGTAAAATTTTGATTAAACCTAATTCTGATTAGTTATGACTGATCCTAAAATAAATTCAATTTTGGATGAAGGTAATCGCTTATTTTTAGAAGGAAAATTTCAACAAGCAATATCATATTATGATAAAATATTAGATGAAGATCCAAAACATATCAGTTCCCTTAACAATAAAGGATATGCTCTAAGTAAACTCAAAGATTTTACCAATGCAATGAAATGTTATGATATTGCTTTAGAAATATATCCTCACGATTTATCTGTATTAATTAATAAAATTTCTTCATTTCGTAAACAAGGTAATTTTATTGAGGCATTATCAATTTGTGATAATATTTTAAAAAATAATTCCAATTATAATATTGTATTATATCACAAGGAGCGTATTTTATTTTCTATGAAGAAATTTAATGAATCTATTTCTTGTTGTAATTGTATACTGAAAGATTATCCTAATAATGGTGATGTTCTTTTTGATAAAGCATCCAATTTTGCAATGCTTTCCAATTTTGATAATGCTTTAGATTTACTTGAACATGCTATTTTTCAAGGAATTCAATACAAAGTTAAAGCAAAAAAATCAAAATCATTTGAAAATTTATCTAATAATACTAGATTTCAAAATTTAATATCTTAACTATAACCAATGTGGAATTTCTAAATATTCATCAATATTCTCTTTTCGTAAAACTTTGAGAAGTGCATTTGCTTGAGGTGTTGACAACACTGGTTTATCAAATTGATTATCTGTAGAAATTCTTGGGCATGCAACTTGAATGAATGCATCAATCCCTCTTAGATTGTTTAATCGATCATTTGTAATATCTGTTAAAGCAAATAATTGAACCTTTTTTCCTTCCTTTTCTAATTCTTTTTTAAATTTTAATCCAAATACTTTTGATAACTGTCCTTCTTTTAATCCAATAATTATTCCAAATGAGTTTGCTTCTGCTGCTTTGTATATTGCAAGTGTTGCTTTCTTTTTTAGTGTACGTGCAAATTCTGTTACTTCTCTTACTTCATTAAAGTATGGATCTAAAACAAATGTTGGTAAATTTGTTGATAATGCAATTCCTGCTGCATGAAAATTACTTTGACCTAAAAATACGTAGGCATCAACTTCTTTTTTTAATTCTGTTGCGGGATAAAATTCACAACCAAATACCTGACCATCATTTAATTGCCCTTTACCTTTTCCAATTTTAACATTAATTCCATTTTTTGTTAAAATTTTTTCGACTTTATCCATTTGATGCAAATGTTGACTATCTGTAACAAGTGAAATTAATTTTCCTTTTAGTATTTTTGTACATTTTTCTGCAACACTATCAAATCCAACATCATCAAAAGCATCAATTAAAACTAAATTTTTTTCTAATGATTCTGTATTAATCGTATGTCCAATATTAAATTGGATTTCTGCTCCTAATATTTTTGATCCAGTTGTATTCAAATCACAAGTTCCCCATGTTGTATCTGCTAAAACATATGCTGGTATCTCATATTTTGTTGTAATTTTAATTGCCATATCCTGAACTTGTGGTAACATACCATCTGGACCATTTAATGAAACTGATGCTGGCTTCTTTTCTTCTATTTCTTTGAAAATTCTTGCTTCATCAATTATTATCAATTTAGCTTCGAATACTGTGTTATTAATTTAAACCAACTGTAATTTACAACAACTAAAAATGTCTGAACTAATTAGATAAATCATGAATAAGGAATCTGTTCTAAATATTGGATTTGATGATACTGACTCTCCTACTGGAATGTGTACCACATTTCTAGCCTACAAAATTGTTGATTTACTCCAAAAACAAAAAACGGAATTCCTTGATTTTCCAAAATTAATTAGATTTAATCCCAATATTCCATGGAAAACTCGAGGAAATGGTGCTGTTTCATTAAAAATTAAGACTAAAAATCCTTCTAAAATAAAACATCAAATTAAAAATTTAGTTTCAAAATACTCAGATACTAAAAATGGAGCAAATCCTGGATTGGTATTTTTTGAAAGTAATTCCATTCCTTCTGAATTTACAAAATTTAGTAATTTAGCTTTATGGCAATTAATTAATAGAAATAATGCTAAAAAATTTGCTAAAAAAAATAAACTTGATTTTTTTTATGAAGGAAATGGTCAAGGATTAGTTGGAGCCATTAGTGCGATTGGATATGATTTTCATGATCATACATTAGAGTTACTAAGTTATAGAAAAAAAAGAAAATTTGGAAAAGAAAGAAAAATTTCAGTAGATAGTGTTAAGGAAATGCAAGAAAAAACTTTTCCATATACATTCAATAGTTTTGATACAAAAAAAGGTCGAGTTTTAATTACTCCTCATGGGCCTGATCCAGTTTTTTATGGAGTGAGAGGAGAAAATGTAGATTCTTTAGTTAATGCAACTAAAATTCTAAAAAGTAATGAAAAATTAGATGGATATATGATTTTTAAATCTAATCAGGGAACTGGTGATCATTTAAAAAATGAATTAAATTTTGAAACAATGAAACCGTATGCTTCTGGAACATTAAGTGGAATTGTATCTAATATTCCAAAAATAGTAAAAGGTGGACATGTTTTTTTTACTATTATTTCTAAAAATCATGAATTTTGGTGTGCTGTGTATAAGGAAACAGGAATTTCTACTATTGCTTCTAATCTAATAATTGGTGATGAGATTTCAATTGGTGGAGGGGTTAGAAAGGCTTCTAAAAATTTTCCACGAATAATTAATCTTGAATTTATTGAAATTATCCACCTTAAAAAAAATCTCTCAAAATCTAACCCAATGTGCAAAAAATGTAGTAAAAAAATGAAGTCAAAAGGTCAGAATCAGGGATTTCAATGTATTAGATGTGGAAAAAAGAGTTCTAACAAAATAACTGTGGAAATTCCAAGAAAAGTCAAAAAACAACTGTATATTCCTCAAATTTCTGCTCATAGACACCTTACACGACCTCTACAGCGAACAGGAATTATTAACAAAACTTCAAAATTTGATGAATCTCTTTCTTGGTTTTGTGTTTATAGAAACTAAGTAGCGGGGAGTAGATTTGAACTACTGAACTGCGGGTTATGAGCCCGCCGGGATGACCTGGCTTCCCCACCCCGCTGAACCTAAATAAAGTTCAACGGTATATACGCTTTATCAAATTTTTGAAAGTAATTAATAGGATTTGAAAAGATTATTTTCTAATGAATAAAAAAATTCAAATTACTGCAATAACAGGTGCCATAATATTTTCAATATTTGTTTTAACTTCTCCAGACAATGAAACATCAATTCCATTACCCCAACCAAATTCATATTCAGAAAATAGTTCTGTAATTATTTTAGCTGAAAATCTTGATAAACCTCGTGCTATTGCTGTTTCTGACAATAGGATTTTTGTTACAGAAAAAGATGGATACATCAGAGTAATTGAAAATAATACTTTATTGGAATCTCCATTAGCTACATTCCGTACTGTAAATGTATTTGATGGTGGATTGTTAGGAATTACAGTTCATCCAAATTTTTCAAATAATCATCTTTTGTATGTTTTTTTGACATATGAGGAAAATGGAAATTTATGGAATAAAATTTTACAAATTACTGAAGAAGAAAATAAATTAAAAGATGTTAAAGTAATATTGGATAAAATTCCTGGCTCCTCTTTTACTAATGGTGGTTTTCTAAAATTTGGACCTGATAAAAAATTATATGTTGGTACGGGTACAGTTTCAGACGCATCCCATTTACCACAAGATATCAATTCATTGGCTGGCAAAATTTTGAGATTAAATGATGATGGTACTATTCCAAGTGATAACCCATTTCCAAATTCATATGTTTACTCTTTAGGCCATAGACATCCACAAGGAATGACTTGGGATGATAGTGGTAATTTGTTTGTTGCAGAATTTGGACCTGAAAAAAATGATGAAATTAATTTAATTAAAGCCGGAAAAAACTATGGATGGCCTGAACAAGAATGTTCTGGAAATATTGATTTTGAAAATGCACTTCTTTGTTATGACCCAAGTATAGAGCCTGGTGGAATTTTATTTTATTCTGGTGATAAGATTGATTTTGAATCTAAATTCATAATGGCCTCAATGAGAGCCTCTAATCTTTATCAAGTTGATTTTGAAGAAGGATTGAGTTCACAAAAATCAATTTTAAGTGGAAATGGCAGAATTCGTGATGTGGTAGAAGGTTCTGATGGAAGTCTCTATGTAATTACTTCAAATACTGATGGAAAAGGTTTTCCGGATGGATTGGATGATAGATTATTGAGGATACTGAAATAAAATGCCTGATTCATCTATTTCCAAATTTTTTGAAAAATCTCGAAAAGAAAGATTGGACATAATTGCAAATTTTGCAAATCTCTCTAAAAATGAATTAGATATTTTAGAAAATCCTGATGGGGGAATTTCTTTTGAGAAAGCAGATAAAATGATAGAAAATGCAATTGGAACTTTTTCACTACCTTTGGGTGTTGCAACAAATTTTAAAATTAATGGTAAAGACTATGTGGTTCCAATGGTCATTGAAGAACCTTCAGTAATTGCAGCAGCATCAAAAGGTGCTAAAATTGCACGAATTAAAGGTGGATTTGAAGTAAATGCTGATGAATCATACAGTATAGGTCAAATTCAAATTTTAAATGTTGATGCAAATTCTGTTATTAAAAAAATTCAAGATTCTACTTCTGAAATTTTAGAATTAGCAAACTCAAAAAGTAATACTCTATCTAAGATGAATAAAGGTGCTAAAGAAATTACATGTAAGGAAATTGATACACCTTCTGGTAATATGCTGATAGTAGAATTATTGATTGATGTTGGTGATGCAATGGGTGCAAATATTACAAATACAATGTGCGAAGCTGTTTCACCTCTTATAGAACAAATTACTGGAGGAAGAGCATTACTTAGAATTTTATCTAATTATTCTACAAGACGTATGGTAAAAGCAAGAGCTATTTTTGAAAAAGAATCTGTTGGTGGAGAAGATGTAGTTGATAATATTATTTTAGCATTTGAATTTGCAGATAATGATGTTTATCGTGCAGTTACTCATAACAAAGGAATTATGAATGGAATCGTATCTGTTGCTAATGCAGTAGGTCAGGATAGTAGAGCTATTGAGGCTGCTGCAAATGCATATGCTGCAATTTCAGGAAAATACCGTTCACTAAGCAAATGGAGTAAAGATAGTGATGGAAATTTGGTTGGAATTTTGGAAATTCCTCTCTCAGTTGGAATTGTTGGTGGAATTGTCAATGTACACCCTGTAGCTAAGGTTTGTGCAAAAATCCTCAATGTTGCATCTGCTCAAGAACTTGCATGTGTGATGGTTGCTACAGGATTAGCTCAAAATTATAGTGCAATTAGAGCTCTTTCTACTGAAGGAATTCAAAAGGGGCATATGAGATTACATGCACGAAATCTTGCAGCTTCAGCAGGAGCTACTACTGATCAAATTGATACTGTTGTTCAAAAAATGATAGAAAGTAAGAAAATTTCATTAGACAGTGCTAAAGAAATTTTAAAGAATTTTTAAATAATTATAATTCTTTTAATGCTTTGAGTAATACTGCATTTTGCCAAACTGATTGTTCTGGATAACAATTTAACATAAAACCATTTGATATTTTATAAAATTCCCAATTATCACAATCCTTATCAAATTCATATGGGTGCGTGTTTTCATTTTCCCAATCAAATCCATTTACTATTGTTGATTCTGGATAACCATGTCCACGAATTAATGTAATTTCATTATTACTCATATCAACTTCAATTTCAGCATACAATGCATTTGGATATAAAAAAACTACATTCTTGTGTAATGTTAATGCATCAAACATAATTTTTGAAACATATTCATTATGTAGAACAATAATTTTTTTATAATCATTTAAAATATTTGGATTTTTATGTAATTCTAAATCTGATATTGAATGATATCCTAATAAATTTAAGATTTTAACTCCATTTGCACTAGACTTGTAATCTAATTTATCTTCTGAAATAATTCTTGTAGTTAAACATTGTTCTCCGCATCGCTCATTATAATAATCATAAAACCCAAAAGGTGCATATGCACTTGCAGTAAATGTTGGAATAATGACTAAAGGTTTTACCGCTTGATCAAAAACACCAATTTCGTCATAAATTTCTTTTAATTCTGATTTTAATCCAAATGTTGCCTTTAGCGGTACTGATTTACCTTCAAATAATATGATATCATTAGGATCCACCAAAACTTTGAATAACTTATCTGAATCCCATTCAATTAATTGATTTATTTGCTCGCTTGGATTTTCCTCTATTTCTTCTATCATGTTTGATTCAGTTGTAACATAAGATATTGAAATTATACCTACAATTATTATGACAATGCTTAATATTGTAATTTTAACTAATTTCATATTTCAATTTTAAAGTTAAATGTGGGTTTTATACATACTTGATGTATTCATAAATGCCTGATGTAAAATTTGCCATACCTAAAGGAAGCCTAGAAGATGCTACGTTCAAGCTATTAGAAAAGTCATGGACTAAGGTTAATAGAAAGAGTCGGACATATCGTGTTTATCTTGATGATCCTAGTATCTTAGTCAAGATGTTACGTCCACAAGAAATTCCTACTCTTGTATCTGAAGGATTGTATGATGTTGGTATTACTGGTAAAGATTGGGTTGGGGAAACTAATTCTGACGTTGAATCAATTCTTGATTTAGAATATGGAAAAATTAGACTTGTAATTGCTTTTCCTGATAAATATAGCTACAAAAATCTTGATGCAATGATTGCTGATTATGGAAAAAAGAAAAAAACACTTCGTATTTCTTCTGAATATTTAACAACTGCATCTAAATTTATCAAAGGTTTAAAATCATATCAAAAATATTATGGTAAAAAAGATCCACTAATTGTTACTCCTTGGATGCGATTAGGAAATAACAAAGATGTTCAAATTCATTTATCATTTGGTGCAACTGAAGCAAAACCCCCAGAGGATGTTGATGCAATTATGGATGTTACTGAAACTGGAACCACTTTGAAACAAAATAAATTAAAAATTGTTGATGAAGTTCTTACTTCAACTGCACATTTAATTGTAAATAAAAAATCACTAAAGGATCCTAAAAAACGTGAAAAGATTTTTGATATGATTACATTAATCCGAGGTGCAGTTAATGGAAGAAAATATTTACACATTTATCTTAATGTTGAAGAAAAAAATCTGAAAAAACTTTTAGCACAGATGCCTTCCTTAAAGCGACCTACAATTAGTCCTCTTAGTGAAGATGGTTGGTTTGGCGTAAACACTGTGATCAAAAAAGAGGAATTTCATAAACTTATTCCTAAATTAAGAAAAATTGCACAAGGACTTGTAGTACATGAACCACGTCAAATATTGGAACTAGAAGAAATTAAACGCGACGAAGAAAATTGATGAAAATCCATAAAGTAACAAATATTGAACAATTTGTTGCAAAAATCCTTCCAAAGCAGGCTCAAAATAACAAGTCTATTGTTGAATCTATTTTAAAAAATGTTCAAAAAAATGGTGATTCTGCAGTAAAAAAATATGAAAAAAAATTTACTGGTGCTAGTCTTTCTACTTTACGTATTTCTAAAGCAGAAATTAAAAATGCATATTCCAAAGTTTCAAAAAATGAAATTATTGCATTACGTTTAGCAAAAACTAGAGTTGAAAAAACAGAATCTACTATTAAAAATATTTTTAAGGATAAAAAAATTAATCATGATGGTATACAAATATTAAAAAAATTCATACCAATTCAAAGTACTGGATGCTATATTCCTGGTGGTTTGGCAAGATATCCAAGTTCTGTAATCATGTCTGTTGTTCCTGCAAAAATTGCTGGTGTAAAACGAATAGTAGTTGTATCTCCACCAAATTCTAATGGTAAAATTGATCCATTAACAATTGTAGCTGCCGATATTTGTGGTGCTACTGAGATCTATAAAACTGGGGGCGTACAAGCAATTGGTGCATTATCTTACGGTACTAAATCCATTTCAAGAGTTGATAAAATTGTTGGACCTGGTGGTGCATTTGTTACTTTGGCAAAATCATTAGTTAGTGATAATACTGGAATCGACATGCTTGCTGGACCTACCGAATTAGGAATTATTGCAGATAATTCTGCCAATCCTGAGTTTCTAGCACTTGATTTAATTTCTCAAGCAGAACATAGTAGTGATACCTTTTGTTATCTAATTACAAATTCAGAAAATATTGCAAAACTTGTTAATGACATAATTTCAAAATTATTACCAACAATTCAAAGAAGAGATTTAGTTAAATCAAGTTTATCAAAAAATGGATTTATTGCAGTATGTAAAAATAATTCTGATATGATAAATTTAGCAAATTCTCTTGCCCCTGAACACTTACAAATCATGACCAAAAATCCAAAATCAATCTCTTCAAAAATAACTACATCTGGACTAGTTTTACTTGGTAATTATTCTCCATCATCTGCTAGTGACTATATTTTGGGCTCAAATCATATCCTTCCTACAAATGGATTTGGAAAAATTCGGGGCTCACTATCTGTTATGGATTTTATAAAAATAAACACTGAAGTTTTAGCCTCTAAATCTTCTTTATCTAAAATTTCAAAACATCTTGATACATTAACTACATCTGAAGGATTACCAAATCATTATGAAGCAGTTAGAGGTAGGCTGTAATGAAAAAAAATTGGTTTGATTCAAAAGTTAAAGAATTTTCTTCCATTGGTGGATATCAAAAGCCTCAATTAAATGAAAATTCTCTTAAATTAGATTCAAATGAAAATTATGTTCTTTCTAAACAATTTCAAAATGATATTGTATCTGCAGCTAGAAAAAATTCTGATGTTAGAGAATACCCACTTGGTGGAGTTGAAAGATTAATTCAAATAATTTCTAAATTTGTTAAAATCCCTGTATCCATGATTGGTATTGGAAATGGTTCTGATCAAATTTTAGATTTGATTTTATCTAATTTTGCATCAAATCAAACTAAAGTTCTTACATCAAATCCTACTTTTAGTTTTTTTGAGGAGAGATGTAAATTATATTCAATTCCATTAATTGCAATTCCATTTACAGATGATATGAGATTAGATATTAAACAATTTATTAAAGAATCAAAAAATGCAGATATTTTATATCTTGATTCACCAAATAATCCTACTGGATTTCAATTTTCAAAAATAGACTTACAAAAACTAATCAAATCTTTTGATGGTTTGATAATTATTGATGAAGCTTATGGTGAATTTTCTGATTATTCTCTTTCTAGTCTTGTAAAAACACAAAGTAATCTAATTGTAGTTAGAACTTTATCAAAATCATTTGGAATGGCAGGTCTTCGTTTAGGTTATTTTGTTGCAAATAAAAAATTTACAGATGCATTTCTTAATGTTTTACAATACCCGTATCCTCTAAGTACCATTACTATTGAATCTGGAATTTTAGCCTTAGAAAAAGTCAATTTAATGGAAAATGCAACAAAAATAATTAAAATTGAAAGACAAAGAATTATTGAAACATTAAAAAAATTTGATGCTTTTGACGTCTTTGATTCCAAGGCTAATTTTGTATTATTTGACGCTCATAGCTCTTACAAACGAGTATATTCGGCACTTACAGAACAAGGAATCTCAATTAGAAAATTGGGCAAGATAGGAAATCATGAAGGATGTCTTAGGGTAACAATTGGAACAAAAGAAATGAATTCAAAATTTTTACTGGCTATTCGTGATCTATTAGGATGACTTTAAAACAGAAATCAGAAGGAATCTATCTTGATGATTCATTTGATGATGTTATGTTTGATAGCTTAATTTTTGATTGTGATGGTGTATTAATTGATATCACAAAATCATATGATCAAACAATTATTACAACTACAAAATATATTTTAGAAACTTTAGCAAAAATTACTGATTCTATTGATATAGATTTTAAAATTATTGATGGATTCAAATCCACTGGAGGTTTTAATGATGAAGTTGATTTAACTTATGCTGCAATTCTTTCAATTATTGCAGCAAAAAAATTAAAAAAAGATCAAACTGAATTTATCTTTAATGTAATAAAAAATTCTGATTCAACTGGTATAAAGTCAGTAGAAAATTTTCTGAAAAAACAAATCGATATTTCTGAAATTATTGGTCAATTATCTTATCCTGGTTCTCATAAAGAAAATATTTTGTATCAAACATTTGATCAATTATTTTATGGGCCTGAACTTTATTCAAAATTATTTCAAAAATCCTCAAAATTTTCTGACCCTGGTTTAATTGAAAATGATGATGTGATTTTTAATGATAATTTATCTGAGAAATTACAGAAAAAATTTGGTAAACAAATTTCTATGGTAACTGGGAGAGGAAAAGAATCTGTTAGATATTCATTAAAACATCTATTAGAAAAATTTGATTTAACAAATTCAGCATTTTTAGAGGATGAATCTCGAGATCTTGCAAAACCAAATCCTCAAGCACTGATCAATTCTATTAGTGGTATGAATAGTAAATCTTGTTTGTATGTTGGTGACTCTATGGAGGATTTTCTTATGGCTAAAAAATCTACAATTTTAGGCTATAAAACTACTTTTTGTGGAATAATTGGAACTAGTAAAAATCCACAGGAAAAATTGAAATTATTTGAACAAAATGAGGCTATTCTTGTTTTAGACTCCATTGAACTACTACCAAAGGTATTAAATTTAGAATAAACCATATCATATAATCCGTGAAAAATATGGTTCAAAGAAAAGCATCAATTAATCGAAGTACTAAGGAAACTACTATTTCTGTATCTGTTAATCTTGATGGAACAGGTAATACTAGTATTAAGACTGGAATTAATTTTATTGATCACTTGATCACATCTTTTGGTAAACATGGGATGATGGATCTTAAAGTTACTGCAAAATCTAATGATGGAATTGAACACCACTTGATTGAAGATACTGCAATTACAATTGGTCAAGCAATTGATAAAGCATTAAGCTCTAGACATGGTATAACAAGATTTAGTTATGCTTCAGTACCAATGGATGAATCTCTAGCTGAAGCATCAATTGATCTAATAAAACGACCATTTTCAAAATTGACTCTATCAATAAAACGAAGTAAAATTGAAAATGTTTCTAAAGAAGATCTAGAACATTTTTTCCAATCATTACTTCAAAATCTGAATAGCTGTATTCACCTTACTGTAAAGTATGGAGATAATGATCATCACAAAGTTGAATCTGCAATTAAATCTCTTGCAGTTGCATTTAGATCTGCATCATCATATGATAAAAAACAAAAAGGAATTCCAAGTACTAAAGGTTCAATGTAATGGTTAGTGTAGCAATTTTTGACTATGGTGCTGGAAATATTTTCAGCCTCAAAAATTCTCTTGAACAAGCAGGTGCTTCAGTAGATGTGATAACTTCTTTTGACAAACCTAATGTTTATTCTGGATTATTGTTACCTGGTGTAGGTAATTTTGATCCTGCAATTAAAAGCATAAATGAAAATTCAAAAACTAAATTTCATGATTTTGTTAAAGAGGATACTCCTGTTTTAGGCATATGTCTTGGAATGGAAATGTTTTTTGAAAAAAGTGAAGAGGGAATTGAAAAAGGATTTAATGTAATTGATGGTGAAATAGTGGTTTTACCATCTACTATGAAAGTTCCTCATATGGGATGGAATAATTTAGAAATTAAAAAACCTGGAATTATTTTAGAAGACGTTGCAGATGATTCCTGGGTTTATTTTGTTCACTCTTATCGTGCAAAACCAACATTTGATGATGTAATTACAGCTGAATCTGATTATGGTGTTAAAGTTCCTGCAGTAGTTGAAAAAAACAATTTTTTTGGAACTCAATTTCATCCTGAAAAATCAGGAGATGTTGGAAAAATTATGATACAAAATTTTCTGAATGTGTGTAAAAAATGAAAGTAATCCCTGCAATTGATCTAATGAACGGCCAAGTAGTTAGACTCTACAAAGGTGATCCTAATCAAAAAACCATATACAGTGATGATCCAATTAGTGTTGCAAAAAAATGGGAAGATGCTGGGGCGGATATGATTCATCTTGTAGATTTAGATGCTACATTGGGGTTGGGCTCTAATTTTGAATTAATTAAAAAAATTACTTCTTCAGTATCTATTCCTATAGAAATTGCAGGCGGACTACGTTCTGAATCATTAATACTTGAAGCTCTGGATATTACTGATAGAGTTGTAATTGGAACTTTGGCATTCAAAGAACCTGAATTACTACAAAACTTACTTACTAAACTAGGACCTGAAAAAATTGTTATTTCTGTTGATCACAAAGATGGAATTATTGTAACGCATGGATGGCAAAGTACTACTGATATTTCATTAATTGATTCAATGAAGGAATTTTTACATGTTGGATTTACAGAATTTCTTTTAACCAATGTTAATCGTGATGGAACTTTAGAAGGACCTGATCTAGAATTTCTTAAAGAAGCCTGTGATTTAGATAAAGCAAATGTAATTGCTAGTGGTGGAATTTCTAATATTGATGATATTCCTAAAGTGAAAGAAAAAAATGCATGGGGTGTTATTTTAGGGAAAGCACTTTATGAAAATAAAATAACTATTGAGGAGGCAAAGAAATTATCATGACCTTAACTAAAAGAATTATTCCTTGTTTAGATGTAAAAAATGGTAGAGTTGTTAAAGGATTAAATTTTGAATCCATTAAAGATGCAGGAGATCCAGTAGAGTTAGCTGCTAAATATAGTAATGAAGGTGCTGATGAACTTGTATTTCTTGATATTACAGCTTCTGATGAACAACGAGAAACAATTAAAGAATTAGTTCGTAAAGTTGCTTCTGTAATTAATATTCCATTTACTGTTGGTGGTGGTGTGAAATCAATTGATGATGCTAGAAATATTTTACTTAATGGAGCTGATAAAGTCGGGGTTAATACTGCAGCAATAAAAAATCCGCCACTAATTACTGAATTAATGACATTATTTGGAAGACAATGTGTTGTAGTTGCAATTGATGCTAAAAGAAATTATGAACTTAAAGAAAATGTAAATATATTTTCAGAAGATGATAAAAAATTCTGGTTTGAAGTTTTTATTTTTGGAGGAAAGCAAAAAACTGGTATTGATGTAATTACATGGGCAAAAGAAGCTGAAAAATTAGGTGCTGGCGAAATTTTACTTACTAGTATTGATGCAGATGGTACAAAAAATGGATATGATGTTTTACTCACAAAATCCATTGTTGATTCTGCATCTATTCCTGTAATTGCATCTGGTGGATGTGGAAAACCTGATGATATGGTGGAAATTTTTGAAAAATCAAATGTTGATGCTGCACTTGCTGCCTCAATTTTTCACTATGAAACTCATGGTGTGAAAGGCGTCAAATCTTTTCTTAAAGAGAAAAAAATCTCTGTAAGATTATAATATCTAAGTTATAGATAGAAATTATGAACAAATCTATTGATGAAATTGATTTTGAAAAAAGTGGTGGTCTTGTACCTGTAATTGTTCAAGATGCAAATACAAAAGACGTTCTTACACTTGCTTATACAAACAAGGAATCTTTAGAATTGGCAAAAAAAACTGGCAATTCTTGGTTTTGGAGTCGTTCCAGAAATAAACTTTGGATGAAAGGTGAAGAGTCTGGTAATACCCAAAAAATTAAAGAAATACTAGTTGATTGTGATTCTGATGCAATAATTTATCTTGTTGAACCATCAGGACCTGCATGTCATACTGGTGAAAAAGTTTGCTTTCATAACGAACTAAAATAATTTAGCAAACTGGTTCAAATATTCTATCATCCCATGAACTAACTTGGTTAAGAATTTCAAAATTTATGTCTTCATATTGTGTTCCTGAAAATCTGACTATCCAATTACCTGCAATATCATCCATTGAACATATTCCAGTGTACATCTGAAGTCTTGGTTCAAAATAATAATTAAATTGTTGTTTACTCATTCCATCAAATGACAATTTGATGTATATTTTATGATGTGTATCATTTATTGGTCGTAAAAATTTTATTGTTCCTTTATCATCAAATTTTAAACCGTCTGTATCAAGAAAAATTTTTTCACCTACATTGTATTGAGCTTTATCAATTGCAAACGGCCCTGATCCTATCCATTTTTCTTCTATTTCATTTTTAGTTGTTTCTTCATTGGAAGTAAATATGATTAGTGCTGCAATAATTATTATTATAATTATTATTGGAATTATTATTTTAACATTAACCATGTAAACTGACCTTTAAAAAATCTCTAAAAACTTTACTATTTTCAAAATTGATTACCTATTCTTCGTCTAATTCATTCTCAAGTTATATTATATTTTTCTAGACTAAAATTAAGTATTACTTAACTTGGTATTAGGATTTTTTATCTACGTTTGAGGGGAATCATTGATCTTGGCTAGAACATCATTACAATGTAGGGAGTGTAAAAAAGAGTATGAAACTGCTTTCAAGTATGTTTGTGATGACTGTTTTGGTCCACTAGATGTAAAATATGACTTTCCAACTTTAACAAAAGAAACATTTGCTAATCGTGAGCAGACATACTGGCGATATTTTGAATTACTTCCAATAGAAAATAAATCAAATATTGTTAGTATTGGAGCTGGAATGACTCCACTTACTAAAGCTGATAATCTTGGAAAAAAATTAGGACTAAACAATCTTTACATAAAAAATGATTCTGTAAATCCCACATTTTCATTTAAAGATCGTCCAGCTGGTGTTGCAATATCTAAAGCAAAAGAATTTGGATTAACTGCAGTTGGTTGTGCATCTACTGGTAATTTAGCATCTGCAACTGCAGCACATGCAGCTAGAGCTGGATTACCGTGTCATGTATTTGCACCAAGTAATATTGAAATGGCAAAAATTGCTCAAGCATTATCTTACGGTGCAAATTACATTGCAGTTGATGGAACTTATGATGATGCAAATAGAATTGCAGCACAGATTGGTGATAGTAAAGGAATTGGTATAGTAAATATTAACATGCGTTCACACTATGTAGAAGGTTCTAAAACATTTTCTTATGAAGTTGCAGAGCAACTTGATTGGCAAGTACCTGATCAATTAATAATTCCTGTAGGAAGTGGTGCAATGCTTAATGCAATTTGTAAAGGATTTGAAGAATTACAAACTGTATCATTACTTGATGATGTATCTAACATGCATATGATTGCAGCACAACCACATGGATGTGCACCAATTGTTGATGCTTTTAAGAAAAATTCTAAAGAAGTTATTCCTGTTGAAAATCCTGACACTGTAGCTAAGAGTTTAGCAATTGGTGATCCTGGAGATGGAAGATATGTTTTGAAAAGATTACAACAGTATAATGGATTTGCAGAAGAATGTAATGATCAAGAAATTTTAGATGCAATTCTTCTTTTGGCTAAAACTGAAGGAATATTTACTGAACCAGCTGGTGGTGTATCTATTTCTATATTACAAAAAATGGTTGAACAGGGTAAAATTGATAAAAATGATAAAGTTGTATGTTATGTTACAGGTAATGGTCTCAAAGCAACTGAATCCATTATGCAAGTATTACCACAGCCAACTATTTACAAGCCAAACATTAATGAAATTTCGGCGGTAGTTCAATAATATGGCAAATATCACATTTACAATTCCATCTGTACTAAATGCAGGTGGTGGTGAGAAAAAAACTGAAATCTCAGCAGATTCTTTACAAGATGCATTTCTAAAAATATCTGAACTTTTAGGCGATGATTTTAAGCGTAGAGTATTAGAAGCTGATAATACACCTCGTTCTTTGATTAATATTTACATTAATGGTAAAAATGCAAAATTTTCTAGTGGTATAGAAACTACTCTAAAAGATGGTGATGAGGTGTATATTTTACCAGCAGTTGCTGGAGGTTCAGAAGATCTTTCTTCAAAAGAACTAGACAGATATTCACGTCAAGTAATGCTTGAAGAAATTGGATACAATGGACAACTAAAATTAAAAAATTCTAAAGTTTGTGTTGTTGGAACTGGTGGATTAGGACATCCAATTATTACAAGATTAACTGCAATGGGAGTTGGTACATTACGAATTGTTGACAGAGATGTAATTGAATTATCTAATTTACATAGACAAACATTATTTGATGAATCAGATGTTGGACAAGTAAAAGTTGAAGCAGCAGCAAAAAAATTAAAAAAATTAAATTCGGAATGTAACATTGAAGCTTTAACTGTTTCTGTAAATGATTACACTGCACTTGAAGTTGTAGACGGATGTGATGTTGTAATTGATGCACTTGATTCAGTTAATGCAAGATATGCATTAAACAAAGCTTGTGTTAAATTTGGAATTCCATTTGTTACAGGAGCTGCAGTTGGAACATCAGGACAAGCATTTACAATTTTACCAAAAGAATCTGCATGTTACTATTGCATGTTTCCTGCACTTGATGAAGATACAATGCCAACATGTAGTATTGAAGGAGTACATCCATCAATACTTTCTATTGTCGGTGGAATAGAAGTTGCAGAAGCTGTAAAAATAATTACTGGAAAGAAACCAAATTTATCAAATAGAATTTTACATATTGATTTAGAAAATTTAGATTTTAACAGTACAAAAACATTCAGAGCTGAAGAGTGTCCAATTTGTGGAACTGGAAAATTAAAAGTTGTAGAAAAACAAGAATTAATTTTAGAAGAATTATGTGGAAGAAATAGAGGCAAGAGAACTTATTCTATTACCCCAACTGAAACTTTTAATTTAGATTCTGCAAGTGTTTCTGCAATTGCAAAAGAAAAAGGATTTCTAGTTGAGAATTTAGGTGACTTGGGACTATCTATGAGAACAAATGATCTTTCTGTTAATTTTATGAGGCGTGGTTCTGCAGTAGTTGTTGGTTCAAAAGATGAATCTGATGCAATTACACTTTACAAAACGCTATTATCGAAAATTTAGCCTGTAAATATTTCATGAATCCATAGTAAATGTTATAAAATATAGTTTTTTGATCTAAATATTGAAACAAATTATATGAAATATCCTTAAATCATGTAAAAATAATGAAAAATAAGAAAAATATGTGAAAAAATCACAAGAAATGGTCTATTTGTGGACAAATCGTCCATTAGGCTTAAATACAAATTTTTGAAAAAAATATCAATAACATGAATAACGAAATAGGACGTAAATTAACTAGTCTTACGCTAATGACAATAATGTTAGCTGGTGGTATGGTTATTGCCGCACCTTCAATGGTGCCAGAAGCCGCAGCCGCTGGTCAACTTTATGTCTCCGCAGAAAACGCACAATTCGGAAACCTCTTTGGAGGTGGTTCAGTTGTTGAAGTAATTGTAAAAGATCCAAACAGAGCAGATACAGATGTAGCAGAAGCCGAACCAACTGTCTACGTAGATAACAACACACTACGTATGGCACAAGGTGTCGATGGTTATTGGTACGCATACATTGGAGCCTATGGCTACATTGACCAAAGTGGTACAGAAGACTACGATAGTACAAACAACAATTTGGACTATGGGTATGAAGCTTCTGATACTGTAACACCATGGAAAGCCACATTTATCGGACAACACCATGCAGGTACTGCAAGTGGTGCAGGAGCCGGTTTAGGCCAAGCATTAGGAGCCACGACATCAACTGGCGCTTCTACTACTTTGTTAGGTGCTGCTGCTGGAGTTATTACAAATCCGCCAACGTTATCAGATTACAACAGCACCAACAATGTTGGTGGTGATCCGGTAACGATGAACGCAGATCAATCTTCAACTGTAGGTCAAATCGGTATTAATAATACCGAATGGCCTTTCATACAACTGTATGACTTCACACAAGGAGCTTTCGATATTGTACTTTCACAAGCCGGACAAGATGAAGTAGTCACATTAGACTATGATTCTACAGGATTAGATGGCTTTGCAGGAATTGAAGCAGATAGATTATCAGCAACCCAAGGTTCTGATGTCCATCTAACAATTTCTGATCAAGCCTTGAACATCGACCCAACCAATGAAGACGTTGTTGTCTTCCTTGTAACTGGTACTCAAACCATGAGTTTTACTAATGGTACAGCACCAAATACAACTACAGAAGGCCTTGCACAAAATGTAGAAACTGGCGATAAAGGTTTCTATCAAGCAGAAACAATGGGCTTTGGTGATAACGGAGTTTTGAAAATTACTTACGACGCCAATGGAGTTGGAACAAACGTATTTACAGATACAGTCACAGCTGACGACGCTTACAACGACAATTACCTTGTCTTCTTTGAAGGTGGCGACAGCACTGGTGTATTTTCAAATACCGATGATAATTCAGAATCTAATCTAGAAGTCAACTCAGCAGCACTAAGAGGAACTACTGCAACTATCGATTATAACGATAGTGGAGTATCATTCGTTGTATCAAATGACTTTGGTACACTCGATATGGATGAAGCCTCTGTTGGTGATGAGTGGAATTCCGGTGAAAGTCTAGCAGTAACACTTGTAGATCAAGACTTAAATAAAAACACATTATCCGACGAAAGCATGACACTAACAACACACCAAACGTTAATTCCATCGTTGCAGATAGGTTCTCCAATTACATTGGAAACCACTTCAACATTTGAACAAGCAACAATGACCTGTGGTACATTTAACAAAATTTGTACTATAGCCTCTGTACCAGCTGGGGATCTATATGATAACCACGCTGGAACTGTTCAATTAACGTTGCCAGATACTGTAGCAGACTTTAGAGCAATCTCTGATGGCGCATCATTTGTTTACTTAAACTTTGATTTGTCAGAAGTAGCCACCTCACTTGGAACTATAATTCTAACTGACGGTGACACTCTATTGACTGTCGCAGCAGTAAACTCTGCAAATTTGGGATTTGTCCAATTAGGTGCAATTAGCGCCGTTGGTACAGCAGGTATCACAGAAACTGCCAACCTAGCAATCAATTTCACAGAAACTGATACTACGCTAGCAACAGTTGACGATTTCTTGTATGCTGATATCTTCACCTTTGGTGATAGAGTCAACAATGCAATGTATCGTTTCCTCTTAGAGGAATCTGATGATAACACTGCATCTTTCGAAGGTGATGTTGAATTTGTTATGCTCAACCAAATCAATAATGATTTGGCTGGTACATACAGCGGCATTACAGCAACATCTGATAGTATCACCATCATTGTCCATGAGGACTTAACTGATGAGGATTCACCAAGAATCAATTATTTGGATCTTGGATCAGATGGTGTATCAACTCAAATTGCTGATCAAGTAGCAGCTCCATCACACAGTGGTGTAGTTACATTTGATTCAGCCAATTACAAAACAGCTGATACAGTAACTGTAACGATTGACGATCAGGATTTGAATACCGATAGTTCATTACTTGATGTATACATTACATCACAAAGTGATCATGTCGGTGAGAATGCTGCCTCTTCATCCGCTTATGTAATGGATATAACTTTCAATGATGTTCTATGGCAAGATGGTTTGGATCAAGTCGGTACTGCCGGCGTTCCTGACGATGGCTTGCGTCACTCTGGCTTTACATTAGTAGAGACAGGTGTTGATTCAGGTATCTTCACAGGTTCCTTCCAAGTGCCATCAACTTACTATGGTAACAACGCAACACAAACAACAACAGGAACAGATATCGAGGTCAACTACAACGACCATCGTGATGCTTCTGGTGAAACCATAGAAGTTGGTGCCGGTGCAAGCATTAATGCTAACACTGGTTCTGTATCATTTGATAGAAATGTATATCCTGTACCATGGGGTAATGAAACAGACGGTGAGCGATTCTTATTGCACGGAACTGCAGTAGAACCAGCAACCACCGCTGCATTGAGTCTTGCTCAAGGTAATGTAACAGTACACATCAGTATTACTGATGCTGATTACGATGTCTCCGCATTTGGTGAAGACAGCATCTCAGATACAACAGTCACTCTCAACATTGAGAGAGGCTCTGTAGAGAAGCTAGTCGCCACATTCGGAAACACTGCTAATCCAATTGTCGAAACATCTCCAACATCTGGTGTGTTTGAGTATGACGCAACTGTAGGATTTAGATCTGGACCAACTACAAACTGTCCAGCTATATTCACAGATAATTGTGTCTTACAAGGTGATATTCTCACTGTAACATACAATGATATCAAAGATGCTTCAGGACAAGCACAAGCTGTTACTGATTCTGCAACTTTCGACCTTAGAAACGGTGTATTACAAGCCGATAAATCAGTCTACTTAATTGGTTCAGATATGATCTTAACCTTAATTGAGCCAGACTTCGATCGTGATAACGATGGAGCTGAATCCTACACACTCGATTTGATCGAGTGGGACTCTGATGCTGCAGAAACCACTATGGGTACCTATGGTCTCACTGGTGCAAATGCAGCATTTGATCCTGAGCCTTCAATGCTCAGAGAAACAGGTGACTCTACTGGAATCTTCCAGGTAGTCATTGAAATCCCTGATACGTTGAATAGTGCATTATTGGATAGAGGTGAAAAAATCGACTTGGAATATGTTGACTGGGGTCCAGCAGGTGCTGACTATGTTGGACAAGAGAATGAAGATATAGGCGTAACTGTCTATACTTCTAACTTTGGTGCAACTATAGAACTCGATCAAAAAGTATACACATGGACTGACTTAGTCTACATCACAATTGTAGCTCCTGACCATAACTTCGACAGTAATTTAGTTGATGAAATTGGCTCTGGTACTGGTGACCCAATAAAGGTCGCTACCAGAGGTAACGAATTAAACAACTACAAACTCGTTGAATCAGGTGCTGATACAGGTATTTTCATCGGTGAGGTAACTCTCGGTGGATTCCTACACGATGCAGATGGAGACAAGACAACCGGTGATGTAAACGGTATGGATATCACAGCAGTAGCTAATGGAGCAGCAGGACTCGGTCCAACTTCAGGTAGTATTGCAACAACTGACAATGATGGACTAACTGTCTCCTTTGAATTCTCAGAGGATGAAACAGTTGTAGGTTCAGCATTAATCAGATGGAATATAGGTGAGATCCAATGGCTCGAGAGCAGTTACCCAGCAAGCGGAACAGGTGTGATTAGAATAATTGACGCAGATATGAACTTAAATCCAGCAGCAATCGACAACTTTAATGTTGACGCTTGGTCTGACTCCGACGCCGGAGGTATTGACCTTACTGTAACTGAAACTAATGAGGCAACTGGAATTTTCGAGGGCACAGTATTCTTTACTACTGTCAACGATTCTTCCGGTCATAGACTCAGAGTAGCAGAAGGTGACACAGTCACCGCAGAATACGAGGACAATACATTACCTGATCCATATACTACTGCAGATGAACTTGATATTACAGCCACTACACTAATCGGTACTGTTGTACCACCTCTCGAGAGAGCACCAGCTGCTAACTTGAGAATCGTTGATGCATTCGGTAACAGCTTAAACGCTGTTAGCGTAGATCAACAAGTACAACTAACTGCTGACTTAGCAAATGGTCAAGATAAAGAGCAATCATTCGCATACTTAGTACAAATTCAGGATGGTGACGGTGTAACAGTCTCACTCGCATGGATTACAGGTTCACTATCTAGTGGTCAATCATTCAGCCCAGCATTATCATGGATTCCAACTGAAGGCGGTAGCTACACAGCAACTGCATTCGTATGGGAATCAGTAGATAATCCAACGGCATTATCACCACCAGTTAGTACAACAATAAGTGTACAGTAAGAATAACTAGTTCTAATTTTCCTTTTTTCCTTTTTTTGAATACCTCTTAACGAAAGTTATGCACAATTTTTTCACAAGTAATATCTAGTAGAACATTAGAAATAAATTAAAATGAAATCATTTGTTTTACTTTCTATCCTATTTGTATTTCTATTAATTCCAATCCAAGATTCATTTTCAGAATTAGAAATTTCTACAAATACTAAGGTGTATTCCTCTGAACACACTTTACAAGTATATGGAACAGGTTTACCTGGAGAAAATCTTATTTTAAGATTATTTGCACCTGATGAATCTATTACAAAATTTGATCAAGTTCAAACAAACCCTGATGGAACTTTTAATCATCAGTTATTGATTTGGCCTGATCCTTCTACTGGCACTCCTTATGGAACTTATGTTGTTGAAGTGTTAAGTACTGAACAAAAAGGATTATCTAAAAAAATTAATATTAAATTTTCATCAACAACAGAACTAATTTCTGTTGCAGTAGAGCGGCAAATTGATACTGTTGTTTTTGCACCTGAAACTGGCGCAACAAATCAATCATTTCGAGTATTCATTCAAACTACCCGTGATGGTTTAAGCATTGGAAATGATCCTTCTAAACTTCTTGGAAATTCTAAGATTCATTTACCTGATGGCTCATCATTATTTCTCAAAAATCATTTTAAAACATTATACTCTGGAGTTTATTATTTTGATTTTACTCCTTCACAAGAGGGAACTCATGTTTTTCAAATCTCTGTTTTTAATGAAGGTGTTACATCAAAAGGCTTTGCTGCAACACATGTGTTGAGTCAAAATCTTGGTGGAATTAATAAACAAATAATTAAACTAAATTCTGTTTTAGATGAAACTTCTAATGAATTAGATGTTTTAAAATCTGAAATTGAAGGATTTGATTCTACATTGTTAACTGCGAGTGAAAAAATTGATCAAAGTACTGGCACTATTTCTACATCTGTTGGAGCCATTAGTGAGGCATCCTCTCAGCTTAATTCTTTATTATTTCCAATCATAGCATCTATAGGAATCATAGTTGCATTACAAATTACAATTATTGCTAGAAGAAGATAATTATCATTATGTCACAAAATGTGAAACTAAATAATGCTGTATAAAGTGGCACTCCTATCTGTATTTCTATTATTTTCATCAATCTTATCTAATTCCTATGCATTACCTTTTGATGAATTAAGTTCATTCGATGATTCTCAAAATAAAATTATTTTTAATTCAAATATTATAGATATTGATTCAAATTTTTTTATTGAAAATAATTTCAAAAGATATTTAATTTTTGGTTCTAATTCATTATCTGATAATAATTTGCATAATAATTCCCTGTATGGGATTAAATCTGATTATGGATTTTTTTCTGTATCTGTACTTTCTCCAGAATTTGCATCTAATCTTGTTTCTCAAGGATATAATGTAATTGAAGACTCACAATTAGATTTTCATTTATCTGAAAAAATAATTCCTGATGCTTCACGAATTGGTGAAATCACGGGTTCAACTATTGCTAAAGAACAATACAATGCAACTGGAAATAATATTGTAATTGCAATTGTGGATACTGGAGTTGATTTTTCAAATCCTGACATACAACATTCGCTTGCACGAGATGAACTGAATTATCCTATGATGTTGGATCCTGATGGACAAGGAATAATTTTAACAAATGCTACTTTTACCGCATTCATTAATGAACATGGTACTCTTAAAAATTATGAAAAAGAAATTCCAGGCAATATGACTTCCTCTGTATATTTTACAAGAGATGGTGTTTTCCTTGACATGTCTCAAGGTGGTAGTGGTACTACAATTCAGGTCTATAATTCATTTTATCCCCAATTTGGAAATTCAATTATTTTTAATGGAACTATATCTGATGACATGAAAATTGGAAATAGTCATCATGATTATATTAAATCTGCAAGTGGTGTATATCATTTTGGTGTAATGTACCAGGGTGAATTTTTAAGTAAAATACAGATTGTTCCTGTGCTTGTAGTTGATTCTACAATTGCTGGATTGTATGATACTATAATTCCTGATCTTAGTACTTCTTGGACAGATTATGTACTAGATGATTTCAAACCTAATTCAAAATCTAAATATGATTTTGATTTTACAGATGAAACACCTATTACATTAGGCAGTGGAAATGAATTTTTAGTATTTGATTCAGATAATGATGGAAAAAATGACTACAGTGCAGGAACTTTTGGCGCACAAATTTTAGATGTTTATGGTGTAATTAAAAATAATTCTACTATAATTCATGATTCACTTAATGCAATTAATGGAACATTATTGCCTCCCTTAGATCCAGATGGTAACTTTTTTGGTGTAATGACTGATTTCATGGGTCATGGCACATCTAGTGCAGCATCAATCACTTCCCGTGGTCAAGAATCTTATGATATTTACAATAATACAAAAAAATATTCTATAATTGGTATAGCACCTGATGCAAAAATTTTACCTGTTAAAGCATTATGGTTAGGTGATACTGTTTATGGTTGGCTATGGTCTGCAGGATTTGAAAATACTGATAATCATTGGAAGTTTTCAGGTAAACCAAAAGTTGATATTATTTCTAATAGTTGGGGGATTTCCAATTTTCCTTTATCCAACACATCTCCGGGTATGGATGTTTTATCTTTAATTCTAAGTATTCTTTCAACTCCGCATTCTTTAGATGATGATTATCCTGGAGTTACAATTATCTCAAGTGCTGGAAATTCTGGACATGGATATGGAACAATTGGTTTACCTAATGCATCACCTTTTGGAATTTCAGTTGGTGCTACAACTAACAACGTATTTGTTGGATACGGTCCTTTCAAAGATCAACCGAGATTTGGTAATAATACAATTCATTATGATCATGTAGTTGACTTTTCTAGTAGAGGTCCTAGTTCTATTGGTGATCCTAAACCTGATCTTATGAGTATTGGTGCTCACGGGTTTACACCGTCAAGTATTTTAAAATCTGACAAAGATTCTAAGGATGAATCCTTTTCATTATTTGGTGGAACTAGTATGGCCGCACCATTAGTTTCAGGAAGTGCTGCAATTTTGATGGAAGAAATGAAAAACGAATCCCAAGATTATGATTCATTTACAATTAAAAATATCTTAATGTCCACTGCAACTGATTTACAAAATGATCCGTTCACTCAAGGATCTGGATTATCAAATATTAAATCTGCTTTAGACTATGTTCATGGAAATAATGGCATTTTCATAGTCTATAATGATGCATCTTATGATAATTTAAAAGAAATTCTTACACCAGCATTAACCAATCTAAATTCAACCACAATTGGATTTGAAAAATTTAATTTTCCCTCAAAATCATTCCCTATGACTAGCTGGTTTGCAGGACAATTATTGCCTGGCGATAGTGTTACATCTACTTTTACAATCAAAAATCCTACTAATGAAACACTCACAATTAGTATAAATCCAAATACTCTTTCTTTAATTGAAAAAACTCAATTTGATGGAATTACAACTGTACAACAACAAGATTCTATTTTAAATGAAACTGGAATTTATATTCCAAATTATGTTAAGTTATCTGATATTCAAGAAAATTCTACATTAAATCATCTTTCTAGTGCAGAAAATCCAATTCCTGATGCATCTTCTTTAATGATATTGAATTTAATTTTCCCTTTTAATCAATTCATGAATAATACATCAGAAGTTTATGCGGATGATCTCAAAATCTCTTCATTATACATTTATGATTGGCTTGATAACAACAATGATACAAAAACTAGTTCTGATGAATTATCTATGATAAATCGAGCTGGATCTTGGGGAACCGTCCAGGAATTACGGATATCAGAACCTAAAGAAAAATTTGATGGTGTCCCATTAATTGGAGTTTACCCCGTACCAGAAGTATTTTCTTTCTGGTTAGGTAATACAAATCAAAATTCAACTTCAATGGACTATACTCTTTCTGCAAGTTATTATGAAAAAAATAATTGGTCTTTGATATTACCTGATTCTAAAATAATTGATGTACCCCCAAAAAATTCTACAACTGTTGATGTTACATTAATTGTTCCTGATGATTTACAAACTGGTGTGTATCAAGGATTTCTAACTTTTGAAAGTGATGAACATTCTGTTAATGCACCTGTATCTTTTGTAGTTAAACATCCAATTATAGAAAATGATACTACGATATTGATTAAAGGAATTTCAAGTAATGATGTACTATATGGAAATGGATATACAAAAGGTGCATTTGATATGTCTAGTAGATACATGGCTGGCGATTGGAGGCAATATTATTTTGATGTTCAAAATGAATTAGTTAACACTGCTGTGATTGAACTTTCATGGAAACTTGATGATACAAATCTTGCAGTATTTGCAATGGATCCATCTGGAAAAATAATTCAAACAAATGTTCCTTCTGGAGTGTTTGGTCATTTTCTTGACTGGCCATCCCTTGATTGGTTAGGTAATTCAGTTTTTAGTCAGGGTGGAGGATTTTTCCCAGTTAAAAATAAAGATGCAACATCCACTGTACTTTATGTTCCGCTTAATCAAACTGGTACTTACACTATTTTAACACATTCAACTTTGTTTGCAGGTAATTCTACTACTGAACCAATAACACTTGCAGCAAAATTTACAAATATTTCATCTGAAATTATTTTAGATCCTCAAAATAATTTAGAATTAGAATCCATCCTTGTTGATAATGAATCTGATATAATCTCTAAATCCAATAATGATACCATAGTTGTTTCAAAAATTGACTATGTTTCTGAATTTGATATTGGACTTGTAATTGGAATTGCTATTGGAGTTGCGATCGGAATATCTTTGTTATTCGTTTTTAGGCAAAAAAAAACCTAAAAATCGAACAAGGTTTATAACCAATTTGTCGAGTATTCCAGCTTGAATGTCAGAGGTTGGGACAAAAAAATCTGATGGGTTATCTCGGAGAGATTTTCTGAGATTAATGGGTGCCGCAGGCACAGGTTTAGCATTTGCTCCATTTATCCCATTTGGTGACTTTATGCCTAACCCTAATCAAGCATCACTAGAAAAAGTTCCAGTAATTTTACCTGATGGAACTCACGCCAATATGAATACATATGAAATTAATTCTGCACAAGTTATAACATATCCTTCAACTGGAGATCCAGCACTTGATGCAGAAGCATTTCGTAAATGGCAATTCATTAGACTTCCTGAAGAACTAGGTGGTGGAAAAACTGACACATCTGGTATTCGTGCATATAGTATGATTTGTCTTCACCTTTGGTGTTTATGGAAATATTGGCCTGAGGATGGAAGAAAAAGAGGGGAATGTCCTTGTCATGGAAGTATGTATGATCCAACAACTGGAATAGCTTTTGTTGGACCAGCATCAGTACAAGCTGCACCATCAAACACATTACCTGAATTAACTTTAGAAATTGATTCAGATGGATTTGTTTTTATTTTACCACCTAAATTTGACGCAAACAATAATGGAGTAATTGGATATGGCCGTTTCGCTTGATAGAAGAACGGGTATAGTAGCCCTACTGTATTGGATTTGGGATGGAATAGATAGAACTATTTTTACTGCAATAAAATTTTCTTTCCCTTCAAGATTTGTAAGTCCGTTTGGATTTTTAGGAATGTTAACATTTTCTACTTTTATTATTCTTGGAGTTTCAGGAGCTCTGCTGATGTTTTACTACCAACCTATTTTGGATAGAGCATGGGATAGTGTTCAATTCATTAACGATGATGTACCATTTGGTTTTCATATAAGAAACATTCACTATCACGGTTCTAATGCAATGGTTTTACTTGCAGTTCTTCACATGTATTACCAATACTTTAGTGGAAGATACAAAATTAGAAATGAAATTTTATGGATGACTGGTGTTATTCTTGGTGTTGTTACAATCCTTGAAGCCTTTACTGGTTATGATGTAATATTTAGTGAAAGAGCAGAACTTGCGATTAGTATTGCAGCATCACTGACAACCTCAATTCCTGTTGTAGGACCAACAATTAGAGATGCGGCGTTAGGTAGTGGATTTTCTGATTTTGTCTTGAGATTTTATGCACAACATGTGTTCTTGTTACCTATTGTAATGCTTGGATTAATGGCAGTACACTTCCCACGATTCCTAGTATTTGATGTCCCAATGGTTATGGCAATTGGTGGTGCGATTTTAATCACTGGTGGTGTTTTCCCAATTGATATGGGATTCAAGTTTGAACCCACAGTGCCGCCTGGTGTAACAGTCCCAGAATGGTACCTTACTGGAATTTACGCGTTTATGAGAACACAGTATGATAAGTTTGTTACAGGCTTATTATGGCCATTAGTGTTTATCATATCTCTTGTATTGATACCCTTCCTTGATAGATACAAGAAATTTTCATGGAGAGATAGACCAATGGTTACTGCATTTGGTATTACTAGCCTTGCGCAAATTATGGTTACGACTTATTGGGGATTCTATATTTCTCCTGATGTATCCATTCCATTAGTAGAACGTTTGGTTATTGATCCATTGTTCTTCTATGGAACTATGATTCTATTGGTTCCATTAGGATTTGGATTTACATATATGATGATTAAACTTGCAAATGAAGCTGAGAGAAAATCAAAACTTGCAAAAAATACTGGTCCACAAAAAGTAGCAACCATTAACCTTTCTGATAAATGGATTAATTGGTTACTTGTTGCACTCTTAGCATTCCAAGTATTCCTCAATATTGCAGCATACAATGCAGCTTTAACTGGAATGAAGAATATTTCATTATTCCTAATTGGAATTATCTTGTTGGTATTTGCAGCATTTTTCCATATCTACAGATATGCATTAAGTCAACAAAAGAGTGCTCCACCACCAGCACCTGTAAGAATTGTAGAAGATTTCCCAGAATTGTCTGAATCCGAAGTAACTCCAGAAATTACTGCAGATTCAACTAGTGAAGCATCTAAACTTCCAGATGATGGTACTGAAGAAAAACCTAAAGAATTAGCACCTACAGTTCCAACGCCAACAACTAAAGCTGATTTGGATATTGGAAATAATAATAATTCTAATTTAGGTTCTCAAGATCTTACAAAACCTTGATACAAAAAATTCTAAACAAGCTTTATAAGAACTTGGAAGATTTACAAAAATTATGAGTACTACTACATCAAGTCATGCATATGGAATTGGTGTAATTGCATTAATTATTGGCATGGGAGCTTCAATTCTATTTTATACTTCATTTTATCTTCCTGAATCTTTGGAAAAACCATCCGTTGACATACATATTTTGGAACCCACTGAAAATTTTTTAATTAGTATTGCTGAAGGTGCAGCAACTGAAGGAAATCCTAGTTATGTTCCAAACAATCCAAAGATAACTCTAACAATAGATAATCATGTTATTTGGATGAATGATGATATGACGCCACATACAGTAACTGCAGATCATAGACATTCTGATTCATACAGTGGTGAGTTTGGTTCTGCAGGAGTTGTAATGCCTGGAGACTCTTATGAATTCATATTCACTGAACCACAAGAATTACACTATCACTGTGACCCACATCCATGGATGACCGGATCTTTGATTGTTGAGAAGAGTAGATTTTAGTTAGAATATTTTGCAAAAATTATTTTACTTTCAATTTCCTTATGTTGTTCAATTATTGATACTCTAAATTTTACTTCATGTTCTTGTTTAGGCTCAAATTCAATCAATGCTGTAAATTCTGCTTTATTTTCGGGCATTGTATCTTTACTGATAAATAATCTTGAAACATGTTGTGAGATCTTTTTTTGATTATATGATTTGTAAATAATATGTTCATTTGAATCTAAAATTGTTGTATTTACTACTACTCCGTCATATCGTCCTGGATATGATACCATAATCGTTCCAGTAATTTCTGAATTTTGATGAATATCTGTTGAATTTAATTTAAAATCTAAATCTCCCATGCATAATTTCTTGTTGCTGTGAATAAATAATTTGTTAAGTGGGCCCAAAGGGCTTCGATCCCTTGACTTTTGGATTAGAAGTCCAACACGCTATCCATGCTGCGCCATAGGCCCAGAAACCTCCAAATTAATTGCTATTTTAAGGGTTTACAGCCATTTTTTATTATAATTTTCTCTTTCCATTTTGAATAAAAATTGCTGAGCATATCCACAGTATGGGCCAAAATAATTCACAATTTTTTCATGAAGTATTTGATATTGTTTTTCTGTAATAGTTTTTGTTTCTATGTTAAATTGATTTGAATAATATTTTTCTAAAATTTTAATCATCCATGTATCTAATGGAAATGCTTCTAACTTGTTTAATGAAAATAATAATATACAATCTGCTACTTTATTTCCTACACCTGGAATTAAACAAATATTTTTTTTTGCTTCCTGGTAATCACATTTTTCTAAATATTTAAAATTAATTTTTTTCAAAACAATCATTTTTGATGCTTGCTTTATGAATGGAGCCCTATATCCAACTCCACATTTTTTAATTTCTTCGATTGAAGCATTTGCAAGTTTTTCTGGTTTAGGAAATAAAAAAAATTCTTTATTTTGTATTTTTACTTTTTTTCCAAATTTTTTAGATATTTTTTCTAGACTATTTTTAATTTTTTGAATATTTGAATTTGATGAAATAATAAATGAAATCATACACTGAAAGGGATCTTGTTTAAATATTCTTAACCCTTCATATTGTTTTACAGATTTTTTTACTGTTTCATCTTTTGAAATTGATTTGATAATCTCTTGCATATTGTCATTTTTTCTAAAAAAATTTGTCTTTGAATTTAGAATTGATTTGATTATCCCATTTTCATTTATTTTCAGTATGTCTTGACCATTTATTCCATACCAGTCAGTTCCATTTTTTTCCCAAAGAAAAACTTGACCACTATTTATTGAATTGTCTATATTTATTGAAAATTTATCTTTCATCTTAGATGGCTATTTTATCATTAACCATAGGTGCATATGTCTCTAAACCAAATTGTTCATGAATTTCTTTAGCAAATATTTGACATGATTCAGAATCTCCATGAACAGTCCATACTTTTGGATTTCCTTTGATAGTCTTAATCATTGAAAATAATTCTTTTTTATCTGCATGTCCTGAAAATTGGAATTGCTTAACTTCTGCTTTTACAGTAAGATCCTTACCTCTAGTTGATACTTTCCCTGTATCTAGTAATTTTTTACCTGGTGTGCCTTCACCTTGGTAAGAAACCAAAGCAATTCCATTTTTACTATCAAATGATAATTGTTGTAAGTAATATACTGCATTACCTCCAACTAACATTCCAGCTGGTGATATTACAACACATGGTTCTCCCATTGCACGTTTTCTTTCTGCATGCTCTCTAATTGCAGTTGAACTTTTAATTGCCTCTGCAAAAATTTTAGGATCTCTAAGGTATTCTGGATGTTTAAACATTATTTCATTAACTTTTAGTGCCATTCCATCCATTATGATTTTATGTTTGAAGTTTGCACTTCGTAAAATACAAGCCATTTCTTGAGACCGTTCAACTGAGAATGATGGAATAAATAAAATTCCTTTTCTATCCATTACTTCGTTTGCAAATTCGATTAATTGATCTTCTGATGTTTTTCTAGGAATTTGTTCTGTTTTAGCATACGTACTTTCAGTAATTAGTAAATCTATTTCTCCAATATCTGTATCCATTTCTCGTAACATTCTTGACCCACTTGTTTTGATATCTCCTGTGTAGAATAATTTTTTCTTTTCTGATTCGACTAAAACAGTACTTCCACCAATCACATGACCTGATTCTCTAAATTCAAAAGTTGCATTACCTTTAGTTACTTTTTGTTTAAATCCAATTTCTTTTGCATTTTTCATCATGTTGTTTAATTCTGGCAAGTCAAATGGATGTGAATTTTTTTCAATTTTTAACATGTCATTAATTAATAATTTTGAAAGATCAAATGTTGGTGGGGTGGCATAAACATCTGTATTACCACTTACAAATAATGATGGAACATTTCCTGAATGATCTAAATGAGCATGAGTAATTATAATCGCATCCAAATCTTTAGGCTTTACATGTAGAGGATATTGTGGGGGTGAACCTCTCCTTCCAAACATCACTCCATAATCTAATAATAATTTTGTACCATTACAATTGACTAAAAATCCTGATCGGCCTACCTCGTTTGCAGCACCTAATACTTGAACATCCAAGGATTACATGCATTTTCAACGACCTTAAAACCTTTTTTAGATGCATCCGATCATTATATCTAATATAGAATCGACAAAAGCTTTAATTAGTGACAGCTAAGAATGGATCCTCATGGGAAGAACCTATGATCAATGGATAGCTGAACAAGACCAAGCTGTCGTAAAGAAAACTCGTGCAGGGGATGAAGGAAATAAAGTACTTCTAAACCAGATCAACTGGATTTGGGTTAACAATCTTATGAACAAGAAAGCCGAACTTAATCCATCATCAGCAGAATTACTCGATTGGGTAACATCTGGCCAAATTGATGCAATGAGAAAATAAACGTAGAAACATCACGTTAACTTTTTATTTTTAAATTTTTTAATTATACATTTTGCGCATAGATTTTCTTCGATCATTTTCATAACAGAGTTATGATATTCAATCATGGTTTAAATAGTGATATTGACATTTTAATTTCATAATGCCAATAGCAATACTTCCAGACATTGATGAACAAAGATGTATCGGATGTGCACTATGTGTAGAAATCTGTACAACTCTTGGTCCTGATGTCCTTAGAGTAAAACCTGTTGAAGGCTGGAAAAGAGGAAAAGCATTCGTTTTCTACCCAGAAAGATGTATTTCTGATGGTGCATGCATAGGTGTATGCCCAACAAAATCAATCTTTTGGATGAGACCAATGAATTACACTGCTGGACAACCAGTACCTCTTCACAAAAACGGTGTCTTCATCAAAGGTTGGGCAGAAGACGCAGCACTATAAGGCTGAATCTTTTAGCACATTCTTTTTATTTTTATTTGTTAAAGTAATTTTTTTACCCAAATGATTTTTTCTTAATTTCTTTTGGCAATGTTTTTACAAAATATCGTAAAAATTCATCTTCTTTATTATAATGAATTTCTAAAAATTTATTTTTCTTAAAGAAATTTTCCCATGTTTTTTCAAATATCATAAATTCTTTTGGATCATAATTAATTCTAGAAGTTTCATGATGTGCTGCAGGAAATATGTCTGAAATTTCAATTGGAATTAATCCTAAATGTGGATTATATTGACATACTTGAAATGCTTCAAAATCTTTTAGTTTCTTTTTGAGTCTCTTATATTCTTGAGAAAGATATCCTGGTTTTGTATTTGATTCTTTGACTATGATTAATTTTTTCTTCTTTGATTTGAATTTTCTAACTATTTTATGAAATGATTGAACTTCTGGACGATATTGATCCTCTTTACTGTATAGAAAAATTGCTTTTTCTTTGAATTTTGGTGTACCTAAACCTAAAAATTCATAATTTTCAGTCATCACTTCAATCATTTCAAATAATTTGGGATGAGCTCTTGCTTTTTTTATGACATATTCCCATAATCGTCCTTCATGAATTGCTTGCTTTACTTTATCCACTTCTAGTTTAATTGCATGTAAGTTGTGTATTGCTAATTCATTGATTTTATTTGTTATTTCTAATTGACGTAATTCATCAGGAGTATATTTTGAACATATTTCACAATTACAAGGAAATACTGTAATATCTGATAAATATCGTGTGCCATCATCTGTCATGTATCTTAATTGTTTAGCATACAACATGTATGAAGCTGAATCAAATGTGTCACATCCTAATGCTATTGCAAATGGTATTGTAAGTGGATGGCCTGCTCCAAAAAGATGTAGTGGTATTGATTCTGGCATTTGTTTTTTTGCAGATACAATCATTTGTGCTAATAGTCTATACTCATATGACTCCATAAATTCAACTGGACTTCCTAAGGCTAACATTTGAAAACCCATATCTACTAATGCCTTTGTTGATTTTGCTACAAGATCAAAATGTTCTCCTCCTTGAATTGGACCAATCCAAATCTGTCCATTATCTTCACTATCATCAAGAGTTTGTTTACAAACTGTGAGTGTATGTTTTACATATGCTTCAGCTTTTTTAATTGGTAATCCATAACCTGTTGGTTTATCCAACGGAATTGCAAAATCTGTTAATATTCCTGTTTCAAAATTTGCCATATCTGATGGTAATACTTCTAGGTCTCCATACTCCAACACCTGATATCCTCCAGAATCTGTCATAATTGATTTGTCGAAATTTATTATCTTATGAATTCCTTTTTTTACTGCCTCATCGCCATAATTATTTTTTGTAATGTATGCATTTGTAATAACAACATCAAAACCAATTTCTTTAATTTTTTTTGATGGTATTGTTTGTTTCACTGGATGTATAACAGGAACAAATGCCGGTGTCTCTATCTTACCATGATTTGTATACATGGTCCCTATTCTTCCTGCTAGATCTGTTTTAGAAATTTCAAACAAGTAATTAGAGAAAATTGAAGGTGTTATTTAATCAATGAGTAAAAAATTTTTCTAAATCATTATTTTTTGTTACTAAATTTAACCAATCTACTTCTTCATTACCCTCTTTTTTGGAAATAATTTCTAATACTTTTCTAACTACTTCTTGAATATTTTTTTCACTAACGTCTATTTGAAATGCTTTTTCTTCAAATTTTTCAATTGTATCATGAGTAATAATTCCTAAGATCTCACTACCTGTATTTTCTTTAATTTTAATTTCTGAATAATTCCTTTCTTTATAGACTGATTCCAAATCATATGGATTTCTTCTTAATATGATGATTATTTTTACTTGATTTTTTTCTAAAACATATGGTGCTAAATGACCTACAACTATTTTTTCATCTAATTTCCTCTCTCCAAGTATTTTTGCAAGTTTTTGAGTATCTACATCGTTTGTATTTTCATTTTTTTCATATAATTCTAAATCTTTTGCAACAATATTGATATCCACTATTGGAAAATTCAGTATTTCTGAAATTTTTTTTGTAATCGTATGTTTACCAACGCCTGGATTTCCAGTTATTACTATTGACATAATGTTAAATCATCCGAACTAGATTAAACGATTTCTGCAATACTAATAAGTAGAATTACATTTTTGTGGGTATTGCAAATTGGATTACTGGGAAAAGCAAATGTTGGAAAATCAACATTTTTTTCTGCTGCAACTGAAACACCTGTCGCTTCAGGTAACTTTCCATTTACCACAATTGAACCAAATGTTGGTGTAGCTTACGTACAATCAGATTGTGCTTGTAAACACTTTGATCTCAAACATGAAAATCCATTATGTATTAATGGTACTAGATTAATTCCAGTAAAATTAATTGATGTTGCTGGTTTAGTTCCAGGTGCACATGAGGGAAAAGGATTAGGAAATCAATTCCTTGACGATGCAAGACAAGCTGAAATTTTAATTCACGTTGTAGATATTGCAGGTACTACTGATATTCAAGGTCAACCAATAGCTGTTGGAACACATGATCCTTTAGAGGATATTGCATTTGTACAAGATGAATTTGATCAATGGTTTATTGATATTCTTAAAAGAGAATGGGATAAGATAACTCGCGAAATAGATCAAAAACGAGCAAAACTTACTGATGGAATTGCAAAAAGATTCAGTGGGTTAGGAATTAAAGAATATGAAGTACAAGCAGTATTACAAAAACAAGGTCTTATTAGTAGAAATCCAAAAGAATGGATTGACTCTGACATAGAGAATTTTGCTAAAGAGTTAAGACAAAATACTAAACCAATGATTATTGCTGCAAACAAAGCGGATCTTTGTCTAGATCTTGATATTCTTAAAAAAATCCCTGATACTGTAATTCCTTGTAGTGCTGAAACAGAATTACTGTTACGAAAAGCTACAAAGGCTGGAATAATTAATTATACCTCTGGTGATAATGGATTTAAAATTAATCAGGAAAAAGAAATTCCTGCACCACAACAAAAAGCACTTGATCTAGTTAACAGAATCTTTTCTAAAATCACATCAACTGGAATTCAAAAAATTCTAAATAGTGCGGTATTTGACTCCTTAAATCTAATTGCTGTTTATCCTGTGGAGGATGAATCTAAATTTACTAATAAGGAGGGTGTAGTTTTTCCTGATACAAAATTACTTCCACCAGACTCTACTGCTAAAGATTTGGCAAGTCTAATTCATGCTGACATTGCAAAAGGCTTTTTGCATGCAATAGACTGTAAAACTAAACAAAGAATCAGTGGTGATCAAAAATTAAAACATGGTGATGTGATCAAAATTGTATCCACATTAAGTAGGGGATAATATGTTTGGTTTGGGAATTGAAAGTACTGCTCATACTTTTTCTTGTGCCATAATTGAAAAAAAGGGGAAGAAGGGTAAAATCCTCTCTGATATCAGAAAAATCTATCGTCCTGCGGCTGGACAAGGAATTCATCCACGTGAAGCATCTCGTCATCATATTGAAAATAGTCCTTTTGTATTATCTGAGTGTCTTAAAGAGGCAGATGTATCAATTCAAGATTTAGATATAATTTCATATGCTGCTGGACCTGGATTAGGTCCTTGTCTTCGTGTTGGTGCTGTAGTTGCAAGATCTTTATCTTCATTTTATAAAATTCCAATTTATCCTGTAAATCATGCAATTGGTCATATTGAATTAGGAAAATTACTAACTGATGCACGTGATCCTTTAGTTCTTTTAGTTTCTGGTGGTCATACAATGCTTTTGTCCTTTCTTGATAAACAGTGGAGAGTTTTTGGTGAAACATTAGATATTACATTAGGTCAATTACTTGATCAATTTGGTAGATCAATTGGATTCGCATCCCCTTGTGGAAAAAATATTGAAGAATTAGCATCTACTTCTTCAAATTATATTCCATTACCCTACTCAGTTAAAGGAAATGATGTATCTTTCTCTGGATTACTATCTGCAACTAAACCTATTTCTGAAAAAAGTAAAGTTGATGCATGTTATTCTCTTCAAGAAACTGCTTTTGCAATGATTAGTGAAACTGTAGAACGTGCATTGTCATTTACATCTAAAAAAGAATTAATGATTGTAGGTGGTGTTGCAGCTAACAAAAGATTATCTGAAATGTTAAAAGATGTATGCAAAAGACATGGTTGCAAATTCTTTGTTGTACCATTACAGTATTCTGGCGATTGTGGTAGTCAAATATGTTGGACTGGACTTTTAGAATCACAAGTTAAGGGAGGTGTTTCATTAAAGGATACATTTGTCACTCAATCTTGGAGATTAGATTCAGTAGTAGTTGATTATTGAGAATCTTTTTGTTCTATTGTTTGCTCTATACTTTTTGCCCAACCTTTTGTATTAAAAACTCCAAATTTGTATGTCTGTTCACCATCATCTATTTTTGCTGTAAAACATACTTTTTTTATAAATAACCCTTCTTTCCATGTTTTTACTATATTTTCTAATGGGACATCAAGTACAGTTTCACCAATACGTTTTGTAAAATCCATTATTCTTGATTTTGTTTTATCGAATGCTAATCTTTTATTTGTTAATGTTAAAATTCCTGGACCTAAGTTATCCTCATTACAATCTTCTTGTTTTATTCTTTTTTCACCATCTTCCATGATTAACTTTTATTGAATTCTTTTGGATATAATGTTAATGAAATTAATAAAAAAAGGTGCTGAGGCTGATATCTATACGGGTATGTGGAATAATTCTAAATCTATTTTTAAAATTAGAAAAATTAAAAATTATAGAAATTCTTTACTTGATTCAAAAATACGTAAACAACGTACAATTAAAGAATCACAAATACTTTCTCAAGTGAAATCTTTTGGAATACCTTCACCTCTTGTTTATTTTGTTAATTTAGAAAAAAGTATGATAGTAATGCAGGAAATTCCTGGAAAACCTGTATATGATTTATCTGACTCAAAAATTATTGAAGTATCTAAAGAAATTGGTAAGTTAGTTGGACTTTTACATAAAAATGGAGTAATGCATGGAGATTTAACAACATCTAATTTTATTTTATTTAAAAATATTATTTATATGATTGATTTTGGACTTTCTCAAAATACAATAAAACCTGAAGATCATGCAGTTGATTTACGATTAATTAAAGAAATTCTTAACAGTGCTCATGCAAAAATTATGAAATCAGCTTGGAAAAATTTTCTAATTGGTTACAAATCTATAGTTGGAATTACTTATCAGAGTAAAATAGTAAAATTAGTTTTAGATATTGAAAGTCGTGGTAGGTATGCACAAGTTGTCTAATCTATTCTTTGTATCTTCAAATATTCATAAATTTAAAGAAGCCAAAGAAATTTTAGATTCTTTTGGAATATCAATTCAATTTTTTAAATTAAATTTAGAAGAAATTCAATCAAATTCAATTAAAGAAATTGCAACAAAAAAAGCACAAGATGCATTTTCAAAATGTAAAAAACCTTTGATTGTTGAAGATGATGGACTCCATATTGATTCACTTGATGGATTTCCTGGTCCTTACTCATCTTATGCCCACAATACTATTGGAAATAAAGGGATTCTTAATTTATTGAAGCAAAATAGAGATGCAAAATTTATTTCAACTATTACATATTGTGATAAAAACAGTTTAGAATCTTTTGAAGGAAAACTAGATGGGACTATATCTAAATCTCAAAAGGGAGAAGGTTGGGGGTATGATCCAATTTTTATTCCAAAAAATACAAAGAAAACTTTTGCTCAATTAAATGAGAAAAATATTATTTCACATAGATACAAAGCACTAAAAAAATTTTCTAATTGGTATTTGCATAAGTAGAAATCCAACGATCAATAAATCGTTCGTTATTTTGTAAAATTGATATTCTTGAAACAAGACTTTCATCCATAATTGAAAATATTTTACTTTGTTTTGCTATTTGCTCACTGAATTTTTTTACTTCATGCATCTCTAGCATATTTTCATGTTCTAGCCTATTGGTTGAACGTCCAATATGCATATATGATTTAATTTCAATAAAATGTGGACTTGCTTTTCTAAACATATCTGCAAACGCTGGTATCATTTCTTTTTGATCATTATAATTTCTAATCAATGTAATTCTCAAAACTGTTCGTGTATCTAGATTTTTTAACATGTCAAGTGTACGATTCCATCTTTCCCATGAATCATCGTATTTTGGTTTGTTTATTTTTATAAATGATTCATAATCTGCAGCATTAGTTGATAAATACAATTGTGTTGGTAGTGCATCTTCATCTTGTAATTTTTGAATCATATCTGGTTCTTGTCCATTTGTAACAAGAAAAATTGATTTTGTTGCTTCAAGTGATTTTAGATATTTAATTAATTCTGGTAATTTTGGATACATAGTTGGCTCACCTGAAAGTGAAATTGCATAATGACTTGGTAGTAATGATTCATCTAATCTTTGTTTATCGTTTCTTGAATCTCCATAAAATCCATCAATTAATTTTTTTCTTTCAGCCATTAATTTAGTTAAAATTTGTTCAGGTTCTGCAACTTGTTCAGGCTCCATTTTCATTGAATCATAAAATTCCATTGGCCTCCAACAATATACACAACGATTTTCACAATGCATTCCTGCTGGAGAAAATTCCATACATTGATGAGTTGAAATTCCATAAAATTTGTGCTTATAACAACTTCCTTCATGTTTGAATGATTTTTTGGTCCAATGACACAATTCAACTGTTGAGTGATCTGCTACCCCATACTTTGCTTTTTTAAGTTGAGCAGCTATGGATGGTTTAATTTGAATAAGATTTTCATCGTCATTATCTACAATTTCTCCAGAACAACTCATACATTGAACTTTGATTTGATTTACTTAAATTCATTTAGATGCATTTATAGTAAAAAATAGTACATTTTTCGAACTTAAAGTGTAATTTAATAACTGGAATTACTGTTAATAATTATAAATTGAAAGTCAAATATGCTATCATATTTTTGTTCTTGCTTGGTTCTACACTAAGTATTTCTATTTCACCTATTTTGGCTGCATCTGATATTGATAATGATGGCGTTTTAGATGATATTGATCTTTGTCCTCGTCTTCAAGAAGATTATTTTGGTGATATTGATGGCTGCCCTTCTCAAAATGTAGCATGGTTAGATGCTGATAATGACTTGATTCCTGATAATGTGGATCTATGTCCAAATGTTGCTGAAAATTATAATGGTTTCCAAGATGAAGACGGTTGCCCTGATGATAATTCTACTGAATTAATTTTTGATCAAGATTCTGATACTATTCCTGATTTAGAAGATCATTGTCCATTAGTTTCTGAAACTTTCAATAACTTTGAAGACACAGACGGTTGCCCTGATGCCCTTGCAATCGATTCTGATTTTGATGGTGTTCAAGACTTTTTAGATTTATGTCCTGATACTCTTGAAACTTGGAATGGATTTGCAGATTATGATGGCTGCCCTGATGAAGTAATAAATCTTGATTCTGATTACGATGGGATTTTAGATATTGATGATCAATGTATTAATGAGCGTGAACGTTACAATAACTTTGAAGATGAAGACGGTTGCCCTGATATGTCTCCTTATGTAGTATCTCTTGATTCTGATTCTGATGGTATTAGAGATACTATTGACTTTTGTGTATATGCAAAAGAAACTTACAATAGTTTCCAAGACACAGATGGTTGCCCTGATGAACCTTTTACTGATTTATTTACAAATAATTTAATGAATGATTATGATTCTGATGGAATTCTTGATAATATTGATAGTTGTTTAACATTACCTGAAACTTACAACAACTTTGAAGATGAAGACGGTTGCCCTGATGATAATTTTATTCGATATTATGATTCAGACAATGACCTTATCTTTGACGATGTAGATGAATGTCCAAATGTTGCTGAAACTTTCAATAACTTTGAAGACACAGACGGTTGCCCTGATACGCTTTCTTATGTAGAATCTACAATTTATGATTCTGATAATGATGGAATTCTTGATAATATTGATAGTTGTTTAACATTACCTGAAACTTACAACAACTTTGAAGATGAAGACGGCTGTCCTGATTTTATTTCACAAACTGATTCTGATTATGATGGAATTATAGATGCTTTTGATGATTGTAAATATGTAGTAGAAACTTACAACAACTTTGAAGATGAAGACGGCTGTCCTGATTTACTTTATACACAAACATACACCACAGATTCTGATAATGATGGAATTGTAGATAATTTAGATCTGTGTCCAAATGTTGCTGAAAATTATAATCGCTTTTTAGATAATGACGGTTGCCCTGATGATCCTATTGCAAGTGATTCAGATCAAGATGGAATTTCTAATGCATTAGATTTATGTCCTAATGTATCTGAAACTTACAATGGTTTTGAAGATAATGACGGTTGCCCTGATTCTGTTGATACTGTAGAACTATTTTCATATCAATTACCTGATAATGACAATGACGGTGTTGATGATAGATGGGATCAATGTCTTAATGAATCTGAAACTTACAATGGATTTGCAGATACTGACGGTTGCCCTGATGTAATTGCTAAAGGAGTACTAGGAGTTGAAATTCTACCTTCTTTTATTGATACTGATGGTGACTTGATTCCTGATAATTTAGATCTGTGTCCAAATGTTCCTGAAAGACACAATGGTTATTTCGATAATGACGGTTGCCCTGATGTAGTTCCTGTTAGTTCTTTATCTGATTCTGATTCTGATGGTGTAATTGATTCATTAGATGATTGTAAATATCAACCAGAAATTTACAACCTATTCCAAGATACTGACGGTTGCCCTGATGTTATTTCTGATGATTATTCTTTCACTGCTACAAAATATCAACCCATAGACAATGACAATGACGGTGTTGATGATAGATGGGATCAATGTCTTAATGAATCTGAAAATTACAACGGATTTGCAGATAATGACGGTTGCCCTGATGTAATTGGTGCAGAATCCACTATTGTCCCAATAACTGACTCTGATAATGATGGATACATAGATGAACTAGATTCATGCCCTTCTGAACCTGAAACGTGGAATAAATATAATGATCTAGACGGTTGTCCAGATTCATTACCTTGATTATTTTTAATCTACTCTTATTCTAAAATAATTAATATCTATAAAATTGCAACTAGTTTATGCTTCCAAAATTTTCTAGTAGGGCATTTTTAGCTCCAATGGCTGGAGTTAGTGATCCTGCTCTACGATTACAGTGTAAAAAAATGGGTGCAGGGTTAGTAGTTACTGAATTTACTAATATTCATAGTATTATTGCAAAAGAAAAGCAACTTAAAGATCATATGAAAACTATTCAGGAATTTATTGAGTTCTCTGATCAAGAACGTCCTCTTTCAATTCAATTATTTGGTTCTGATTTACTTGCATTGGAAAAAGCTGCAAAAATTGTTGAACCTTATTTTGATATAATTGATTACAACATGGGATGCCCTGCACCTCATATTACTCAGCAAATGGCAGGAGGTGCACTCTTACAACAAACTAACCTTACTGAACAAATATTCAAAACTCTTGTTAATGCTGTGAAAAAACCTGTAACTTTAAAAATTCGTTCAGGTGTAACTGATGCAAGTCGTTTTTTATTTAGAGAAATTGCAGAAATTGCTGAAGATGAAGGTATTGAAATGATTACATTTCATCCACGCACTGTAAATCAAGGATATTCTGGCAATGCTGATTGGAATTTAATTAAGGAACTTAAGGAAATTTCAGGAATACCAATTGTTGGAAATGGTGATATCACTACTCCTGAGGATGCTAAAAAAATGATTGATGAAACTAATTGTGATTATGTTATGATTGGTCGTGGTGCTATGGGTAATCCATTTTTATTTGAACAAATTAATGACTATCTTAAAACTAATAGTTATCAAGAATATTCTTTTAAAGATCGATTAGATTCTTTTTTTGATTATTTACATTTAACAGGTAAATACAAAATTAAATTTGCAAATCTTAAGGGTCAAGCAATGCGTTTTACCAAAGGTATGAAAGGCGGTTCAAAAATACGTTCTAAAATTACGCTTGCTACAAACATTGAAGAATTGGAAAAAATTATGACAAATGCATATTTGCCCTCTTAAAAATTTATTATATTGTATTTTGAACTTAACATTTGTTTATAATTTTAATTATTTTTAAATTATATTTTTAATAATTTTACATTATTCTTATATATTTTAATCAAGTATAGTTACATCATGATGGGAGTACAATTCTAATTGGCTACAGCATATGTTCTTATCAATTGTGAACTTGGTGCTGAGGAAGCAGTTATTTCAGAACTTAAACCAATCGAAGGTGTTGTTGAAGTGCATGGTACTTTTGGTGCTTATGATATACTAGCTAAAGTTGAATTAAGTTTAGTTGAAGCATTACGTGAAACCATTACTTGGAAGATTAGAAAAATTGCAAAAATCCGTTCAACTTTAACCTTGATGGGAATTGATGGACAACAATAATTTTTCATCCCTTTTTATAGTTAAATTGTAATAAGAAACATCCCTTCAAAAACAAGTCCTCCAAAAGGATAACGACCTGAGAGGAGTTGTAGCCTCTCAGCAGATAATTTCTAATTTTTTAATATTATATTTTTTAATATTATATTTTTTAATTTACTTAGAGGGCTTCAGAATTCTTCTTTTTTGATGCAATGTTTAAGATATTTTTCTAAATCTAATTTTATTCTACATGTTAGTCATATGTGGATCTCTTGGTTATTCTATTATCCTATTTTCTTTTTAATATAAAAAAAAAGAATTATTATGAAAAGTGATGAAAAAAGGTCTCATCGACTAAATTATCTCTTGAAATGCTATTTACTTAATCCTCAAGAAAATGAAATTTATCGTAAAGCAAAACAAATGGGTGTAACTGATTCTACTGCTAAGGATTACATTAGAACTGTAATTATACAAGCCCAAAAAACATATTCTAATTAATTTAGTATATTTCTCAAATTTAGAATTATTTCGTTGTTTGTATGGAAATCATTCGAAATCTTAAACAAGCTATTCATAAATAATGAATATGTGGAAAAATTAACATGACTGATTCGTTACTCGATGATGTAACTTCTCTTTTAGAAGGTGATTTTGGTGATGATCGAATTTTAAAGCAAATTGCTAGAGCATGTAAAAATAATGAAGCAATTAGTAATTATGAGAGAAATTATGTTCAAAAACTAGCCGAGCAATATTTGGGTAAAAAAGCTGAGATTCCTTCTTCAATAGAACCTGAGATTGAATCTTCCATCCAAAATCAAACCTTACAATCACAGGTTTCTCGTAGTCCTGGTTTAAAAAATCCAAAATTAATTTTAGGATTTGGCGGTGTTGCTTTGGTAATTATTATTGTAGCTGCTATTGCATTTTCTAGTAATTCTGATTCTTTCACATCTGATCCTAACTCTGAGATTCAGTTAACATTAACAATTCAAACTGATTTATCTTCATACTCTCATAAAGATATTATATCAATTAGTGGTACGTGTAATAATTCTGAAATTGTAAATTTATCAATTAAAAATGAAAAAAATAATCTTGTATGGGCAGAACAACTTTCTATAAAAAATAATGGAATGTATTCTACATTAGCTATAGCTGCAGGTTCTGGTTGGGAAAATTCTGGAACATATACAGTTACAGTAGATAGTGGTTCTGAAATTAAATTAATTAAATTTTCATTCACTTCATAATTGTTCAAATTCTTTCCAATGTGAATCTATCAAATCTCTGAGTTTTTCTACATTGACTTCTTCCATATATTCACGATAAACAATGAATTTGTTTTGTTTATTTGATTTTTTATCATAAATGTCTGTAGTGTTTTTTGGAATTACGTTGTTTCTCCATTGACTCATTTCAAAAATCCATATGGGTGAATCTGGATTTGAAAAGTCAATATCATCACATCCTACAATATACAAATAACATTTTGTTGCCTGATTTAATTTTTCATATAATTTTTCATATGCTATCATTTGTCCTTGTGCAATGTTGATTTTATCATTATGAAATCCTTTGAATTCTAAAATTATGAAACTTCCTTTATGTTCAATAAGCCAATCAATATCTGTCCCCCCTGAGGCTACCATTCCATGTACAATAATGTCTCCTAATACCTCTCTTCCACGCGTGAATTCTGCCTCATCAAAAATTTGATATTTTGCTTTTGAGCTTTTACGCACACTTTTTTCAGATGCATTTTGTATTTGATTTGAAATCTTTTTTCCATATAATGTATCAATTAGATCCTCTGTTTCATCAATCATCTAATTACAAATTTTTTAATTGATGATAAGATCTTTTGTGAATTTTAGTAAAGTTATGTATTTTTTCTAATTCATCTACAAAAAAATTCATTATTCTGATCTTTGTATAAAACAAAATATTCTTCTTGATTTTTTCTATCTTTTTTTGCATTTAATGCATCTTGATACATTTCAAAATGTTCAATTAAATATAATTGATTTTCTGTATCTCCAAAATAATCAATTCCAACTAGATTAAATCCTGTATCTGGAGTCCACTTCCTTTTTTCTTCTTCAAATTTATTATTAGTCAATTTTTATTCCTATTATTGATCATAAATTATTAAATTTTTTTCTTCTAATAAGCTATGAATTTGGTGAACTGATCTATAGACTTCTGTTTCTTTTTTAGCACCAACACAAACCAATTTCCCTGATGCAAAAATCAAAATGACTGTTTTTGGATCAAGCATTCTGTGAATCAATCCTGGGAATTGTTCTGGTTCGTACATACTTCTTGGCAGAGTTCTTGCAGCTTTTTCTAAATGAATTTTTCCACCTAAATTAATAGATGAAACAATATTTTGTACTGAAATAATTGCATCTTTTTTTATCTTTATTTTGGCTTTTCTTAATTTTTGAACTACCATGTTTACTGCAGCAATTGATAATTCTTCAGATTTAGCACCTGTACATACCATTTTACCCGTTCTAAAAATTAATGTTGCTGTTTTTGGATTGGTTAATCTAAAAACTAGTCCTGGAAATACATCTGGATTATATTCTGTCTCTGGAAATTTCTTTTCAATTTTAATTAGATCCATTTTTTGATCTATTGATGCTGATGAAACCACGTTGACTATACTTACAATTGGTTTTGTTTGGGGCATGCGATGGAGTTTATGTATTTCCTTATATATACTAGTAATGATTTTTTAATCTTTTTATTTTTTAATCTTTTTATTTTTTAATGATGCCCAACCCATTGATAACTAAATTCTTCTTCAATCATATCAGACACTATTTTGTTATCTTTAATTTTTGTCTTAGGTAAATTAACATCAAAAAATCCTAGTTGACCTTTCCATGGAATGGGAACTCTGAATGGTTTAGCATTTTTTAAAATAAATCCAAATCTTTTTTCCTGAGATCCAATTGATGCATGATGTTTCTTTTTATCTATTTGAATTTCTTTTAATGATTCATATTTTTTTACATCATAAAGTTCTACTTTGCCTATGATTGCACCTGTTGTTAATTTTTCTTTAATTTTCAATTTTTTATAATCTTCTTTTCTAATTTTGATTGGAGCATGTATTAAAAATTCTCCACGTATTTTTGTATTCCATGTTCTTAATTCTATTGTTTTTTTATTTTGAATAATTAATTCTGCAAATGGTTGACAAATTGAAAGGCATTTCATAATTATTATAATAATATAAATTTGATATGCATTAAAACTGTGAAGCTTGTTTGACTAGTTCTGAGAGTTGACTATTTCTTGCTTCAGGAAGTTCTGTTATCCCTCCAATTAGACTGTCTGTTATTATTCCTTTTTCTGCTAATACATTGGCAGCCATTAATGATGTTCTTCCAGCCATACAAACCATTAGAGCTTTTCCTTTTGATTCTTGGATTGAATTATTAATTTCATCTGGAATTCCTTGTCCCGATAATAGTTGTTGTGCTGTTCTTGCATTTGGTACAACTATTTTGCTTTTATCAATACCTAGAGATTTTGCAAGTAATTCTATTCCTCCTTCTTGAGGAGTATATTGTGTGTGAATCCAAATAACTTTATCATAATCACCTGAATTTGAGGCTACATCCTCCTGTGAAACTTGTCTTGGAGGCTGAATTTTTCCAATTTTTTCCAAATTCTTTCTATATTTTTCTATTCCATCACAAATCATTACTACAAATTTACTTCCTTTATTTGCACTAGCTAATTGTAAAGTTGCATAGAGTTCTAGGGCACTACTTTCTCCAATGTCATGGCCTTTCTCTACAAAAAATTTGAGAAGTGGTTTTGCTTTTTCAAAATCTACTTCATATTCTCCAGCGTATTTATCTGGTTGATAATATTTTAAACCATCTGCATTATTATGAGTTCTAATTCCTGCAACATCTTGGCCTCCTGGTGGAAATATTACGTGAACTCCTTTTTTATTATATTTTTCAGAGATATATCTACTTAATCCACCTGAAGTTCCACCTGTACCAAATGTACATAGAATGTTAAAGTCTTCAAGTGAGTTTCCATCTTCGTGTAATTGTTGATCTATTTCAGCCCCAGTTATGGTTCTATGTGTATTCACATTCAAATCATTATCATATTGTTCTGGACAGAAACAATTGTATATTTTTGAAAGTAATTTTGCCAAATTGATAATATCTTGTTTAGCTAATAATGATTCAATTTCAGTAATTGAATTATCGAAAATACTTGGATCAAATTCTAACTGAGTTAATTGTGAACGAATGTTAGCAGCTGTTGCTTTTGCAACTAATTCATCTTTTTTTCCTTCCATTCCTGGTGCAGGACAAATATCCATTTCTAAATCCATTATTTTGATATTCATATTCCTTAATTCATGAAATACTCCTTCTTGTAATTTCCTTGAAACAATTGTTACTACTTGTAAGCCTAATTTTGATAACATTCCTAATGCTATTCCAAAATTACCTGATGTTGCCTCAATTATTGTTTGACCACTTTTTATTTTTCCTGTCATGATTGCATCATGAATTATGGTTGCAGCTGGTCTAATCTTGATTGAACCTGTAAGTAATGTGGAGTCTAATTTTCCATAAACTTGTAATTCTGAATTAGAAAGTTCTAAATTGTAAATTTTTTTAGCACATTCTTTAAAATCGGCTGTAATGTCTACTAGCGGTGTTGCATTAATGACCTTTGCACCCTCTTCATTATTTTCTAAATGTGGTACTTTACTCCAAATTTCTTCCTCAAAGCGTTCAAGAAGAACTTTGTCGATATTTTTATCTTGATTTTGTTCCAAATTTGTTTCTATTTTCCAATTTTTAGAAGGTCATATAAAATATCTTATATTTTACATTAAGTTATTTTATTTTTTAAATTTCTCATATTTATACATCTAAAAGATTGATTACTTTATTTGGAATATCTTTCAACCTACTTACTGCCATAGTTTTATCATATCCTAAATGTTTGAGATTATTTGCTATGGTGGTAGCTCTTACTGTATTTGGTCCTAATCCTAAAGCAACCATGTTAATTCCTAAGCCTTTTAGTGATTTTGTCATTTTTCTAACTGCATTGGAATCTGATGGTTCTCCATCAGTTAATGTCAAAAAAATATCTGGTTGTTTTGCTTGTAATGTTGAAAACATTTTATCATAAACTTCTGCTAATGGTGTTGATCCGTTTGCAACTATCTGTGCTAATCTTTTTGCAGTGATGTTATTCCATTTCACATTTTCTTCTTTTATTGACCAGCATACCATTGATCTATTTTCTGTACTAAAGGCATATACTGCAAATTTTACTTTAAGAAATGCTAAAACTTCACATAATGCTATTGTTGCTTTTTTGTATTCAATTGCATCTGAAGATATACTTGAAGAATGATCCAATAAAATTACAATTTTTGTTTTAATTGATTTTTTAATATCTGTAAAAAATGGTTCATTTCCTTCAATGTAATTTTCATCATCAAATTCATCTCCAGATCTTAAGTGCTGTTCTTTCCAACCTGTTTTCCATTCTTTAAATTTCATTTTTAATCCATTAATCAAACTCATATCATAGATGATTGTTTCATCAATATTTTTTGTAGATGGAATTTGTATTCCTATTGTTTCAGATGAAAGACCTTTATTTTCTATTTTTTTATTTTCATCAACTAATACTTTGTATTCATCATAAACATTATCTCCTTTTACTACTGCTGATGTATCAATAGAACCAAAATCACCTTCTTTATTTTTTGCAATGATTTTCAATACTTTTCGTAGTTCTTCTTCTGATAACGCCATACCTGCTTTCATAAATGCTACTGATATTGGAATTGTTAACAGTGAATCAATTTCTAAAATTTTAATTATTTGTGTTACATTTTTTTCAATCCAGCTTGTTTTTTGATTATTTTTTATTGATTCACTTACAATTTTTTTTGCAAATGTACTTGCTTTTTTAATTTTATCAAAATGACTTTCTTGAATTTCTCCTTTGATTGCACCAAACATAAAATATTGATAAAATGCCTCTACAATTCTTGCTTTACCATAAACTGTATGAAGTTGTGGTCTTGCAACAAGCATGTATGAATAGTTAAAAATAATTTCTTCATCCATTCCTTTCCAAATTTTCCTTCCTAATTCTTCTACTCTTTGTGTTTCCATTGCATTGAGGATAAATCCAAAAGCATGATCATCACTAAGAATTTTTTCAGAATATTTTATTTTCATTGCTTCGTACCATGATGATGTTCTAAACTGTCTATATTTTTGAAAGTCATTTCCTATTCTTTTTTCTAAAGGTGTCAAGATTACTTTATTTTCTTTTAATCTTGTTTTGGTTTCAATATTATTTGAAATTTCAATTATGACGTTGTCTACTTCAGACCATCGTCTAATAAGAAAAGTAGCTATTTCTAATAAAGAATCATTTTGAAGTTGGATTGATTGCATTTAACTTCCAAACATTGAAGTAATAATATCACTTACTTTTTGATATTCTATATTTCCCCACTGTGTGTATACATTTCCAAAAACAATGTTAGCAGCTTCTTTTGGTGATACTTCTTTATCTAATAATTTTCCAAATGCAATAGTTTCTCTCAAACTTGGTGAATAAAATAATTCTTCAACTGCTGCAGCCTGTCTTAATGTATTTGCTAGTTTAATTGCTTGAATAATTTCTGATTCATGATTTCCTGAAACATATTTTTTTACAATGTCTAACTCTATTTCTTCTGGTGGATATTCCAATCTAATGCGTACTGGAAATCTACTTAGTATTTGTGGTGGAAGTTCTTTTGTTCCAGTATGTGATAATGGATTAATTGTTGCAATTACGAACCAATTTTCTTTTGCTTTGATAACTTCGCCTGTTGCCTCTTTTAGTACAATTTGTCTTCTATCATCTAATGCCTCATCTAATCTAAGCAATACATCTGCTTCAGCTGCATTGATCTCATCTAAATAAAGTAAATCTCCATTTTTCATTGATTTTATCAATAGACCTTCATCAAAACTAACTGTTCCATCTGTTAGTGTTTTTGTTCCAATCAAATGACTTTCTCTGGTTCTTAAACTAAAATTAATTGATTCTAATTTATTATTATTATTTTTAGCAAAATCTCTTACTAGTGATGTTTTTCCAGTTCCTTTTGGTCCAATTATCAGAACAAAAAGTCCTGCTTCGTATGCTTTTTTGATAATTTGATTTGAATTATTCCAATCTAAATATTGAATTTCTTCCAAGGCTTTTTTTCATTAATTGTAACAATATTTAATGTTGGATCTATTTGTCAAATGCTTCTACTTTAGCAAATGATTCATCTAGTCTCTGATGTAATGATTTACTCCATTGTTCAAATCCTGATGGATCTTTTGGATAATCATAATAATGTTCAACTAACCATTGGTTTTGTTGAGATGTATATCTTAGACCCTCTGCTACAGTTTTATTCATTGCACCCCTTATGATCATACCAATTTTTCCTAATCCTGAAAAGTCAGGATGCTCACCTTTACTAATTGATTCCACGTCAAGATTTCCTAAAAAGTGCTTCATTCCATAACTAATTTGTTCATTAGACATTTGTTGAACTAATCTTCTAAAAAGTTCTAATCCTGCAGTTTTGTATCCGTATTCTTTAATGAAATCTAAATTATATTGCCATAATGATGCTTCAGATGCATCATTTGCTTCAAGTGATTCAACTATGTTCTTCCCTGCAATTGTTCCTGCAATTATTGCTGGTCCAATTCCTCCTGCATCAATTGGTTTTGGCATCCAAGCTGAATCCCCAATTAACATGTATCCGCCTGATACCATGCAATCATTTTGTCTTCTTACAGAAACTTGAAAGATACCTGTATTGTTGTTAACATCTTCTACGTCTTCTGAAAGTTTTGGATTTTTAATTACACTGTTTCTTTCAAGATATTCTTTCATCAATGTTTGAACATTATCTTTTTTTCCTAATCTTTTGTTTCTTCTATCTAATAGTGATTTTTCAACACCTAAACCAATATTGACTTTATTATCTGCTTTTGGAAATACCCATCCGTATCCCCCTGGTGCAATGTCTTGATCTAAATGAATGATACAATAATCTGGATCAAATTCTTTAAGATTTTCTTGTTCTGGTTCAAAATACATTATTTCTCTTCCAGTTGATTCTAAATCTCGTCTATCAATTCTCTTTTCAACTTTAGTAGAATTTTTTAATCCATTTCTTAAAACAGATGTTACACCAGTTGTATCCACTACTATTCTACATGTTTTTTTGAAAGGTTGTTTTGTTTTATTATCTATACCTTCAATTCCTACTACTTGTTGCCCATCATAAATTAGACCTGTAAGATTAATTTCAAATTCAAATTCAATTCCTGCTTTTCTACATCGTTCATTTTGTATTTCAGGAAGTTTAACACGATTAAGCATGTAGCCTGCACCATCAAATGGAATTGATGTTTCATTATCTGGTGAGAATGCCATTACTCCTTTAACATCATGTTCAATTTCTGGTCTGGTCCATTGAACTTTGATTTTTTCTGACATGAAATCAACTGCTTCTTTTGAACATGCATCTCCGCATACCCATCCTGCTAATGATTTTCTTCCTGGTAAAAATTCAGTATTTCTATCAATTACAAGAATTTTTAAATTTTGATTTGAATAATATGATATGGATTGTGCTGTAATTGTGCCTGCTAATCCTCCTCCAGCTACTATAACGTCATAATCTGTCATGATAACTAGCCTTGTTTATCCGTATTTATAATAAACCCTGTTCTAATGTTAAAATTCCTTTGATTATCATTAAATTAATTTGGGGTCGGTTCGTCGCGGCGTCTTCAAGGCGTTAGCTCAGACTGGAGCGGCTAATATTTCCTCATTCCCAAATTGGATAATCGATCTATTCCTATTTAATCTAGTTGACCATTTGAAAAATTTCAGTAAATATTTTTGTGGTGTCTTTTTTGTTATAAATTGGAGTATGAATTTTTATTTTTATGGTATCTTTTTCACTAACTATCAATGCACCTTTAACTAATTCTTGTTTATCTAATCTTAGATGAAATCTTGAATCTACAGTTCTATCTTCAATCTCTTCAATTAATTCATTAATTTGATTACTTGGTAGTAATTTCATAATTTTTTTTATCAAATTTTGAGCCTGTTTTTTCACAAGTTTAGCCTTTAACATGATTATTGGATTTTCAAAATAGCCTGTTGTTTCTATCATCGTGAAATCTTCTTCTTTAACTTCTAATATTTCATCAAAGGATTGGAATATTTTTGAAATATCTTCTGTTGCATGAACAATTACGTCGATAGTAATTTCTATCTTGTTAGTCATAATTGTAAATAGATAATTCTAATTACTTATGCTTCTAGTAATTTTGTCTCTTTATCTGCTGTTCTGATTAGTTTTACTTTCTCAAGACCAACGTGTCTTACTTTGATAACTCTCTTGAATGCAGCCATGATGTCTGAATTAATTTTACTATAACAGGTAGCTTGAACAAATTGATCAATTGTCATTTCTGGAACTGTTTTATTAATTACATCTCTTGCAATAATTCTTAGTGCATGTTTTCTTGATGTGTTTAATGGTTTATGTGTTAATGCAATTACTTTAACTCTGAATACATATCCATCTTTTGTTTTAATATCTATGATGAAATTAATTTTAGATGAACCTCTTCTAACTAAACTACGCAAAAATTCTTTTGAATATTCAAATCTCTTGAAAATTGTTGTTGCAATTTCGCCTTCTATTTTATGTAATTGGAAATATAGTTTGTACTGATGCTGTGAAGGATCTCCTTTAAGAATATCAAATAATGTGATTTCTATTACTCTACCTAATGCATTTTCATCATCTGTAATTGGTACATATGCGATTGGGATATTGTTAAATGAATCTGGAGCATTAACTGTAACCCAGCGTTTTTCTCGCCACTTGTCCTTTATTCGACCTTTTCTACGTGCCAATTCTTAACGACCTTTGAATCCAAAATATAAGGGTATGTGACTAGATCTCTTTTTGATTTCCCATATATCCCTGTAAAACTTGAGGAATTCTAATGTGACCATCTTTTGTTTGAAAATTCTCCATTATAGCTACTAAAACTCTAGTTGTAGCTATTAGTGTACTGTTCAAAGTATGGATGTACTGAGTATCTTCATTTGTTTTATCTCTGAATCTAATTTTCAATCGTCTTGCTTGATATTCTAAACAATTTGAACAAGATACAATTTCTCTATATGCATTCTGTCCAGCCATCCATGCTTCAATATCGTATGTTTTTGCTGAAATTTTTCCAATATCTCCTGTTGATAGTAGCATTACTCTGTATGGAATTTCTAATTTTTGATAAAATTCTTCTGCAACTGCTAACATTTTTTCATGTTCTTTCCAAGAATCTTCTGGTTTTGAAAAAACAAATTGTTCAATTTTATCAAATTGATGTACTCTGAAAATTCCTTTTTGATCTCGTCCATGTGCTCCAGCCTCTTTTCTGAAGCATGGACTAATTCCTGCATATTTCATTGGAATTTCTTTCCCTTCAATAATTTCTTTTGAATGCATTGCAGCCATTGCATGTTCTGATGTTCCAATCATATAGAGATCTTCTTCTTGAATTTTGTAAATAACTTCTTCAAAATCTTCGGCAATTACTGCCCCTTCCATTGATTCTCGATTAATCATGTATGGTGGTTGAATCAGAGAATATCCTTTTTCTGCAAGAAAATCTAATCCAAAATGAATCAATGCTTGATTTAATCTTACTAGATCATTTTTTAGATAATAAAATCTGGCACCTGCTACTTTTGCAGCTCTTTCTAAATCTACTAAATTCAAATCTTCTGAAATATCAATATGATCTTTTATTTTAAAATCAAATTCTGGAATATTCCCCCATTTTTTTATTTCTATATTTGCACTATCATCTACTCCTATTGGAACTGATTCATGAACTAGATTTGGAATTGTTGATGCTAATTTTAAATATTCACTTTCAATATTTTCTTGTTCTGATTCTGATTCTGTTATTTCATTTGAAATATTTTTCATTTCTGCTAAAATTGAAGATATATCATCACCGCCTTTCTTTTTTTCTGATATTATGATTGCAACTTGATTTTTCTTTTTTCTTAATTCATCCGTTTTAATTATAAACTCTCGTCTTTTTTTATCTAATTCAATTAACCCATCTAGATCAAATTCCACTGCTCTGGATTTGAGCATACTTCTGATGATTTCTGGGTTCTCTTTGATTAGTTTAGGATCTAACATTATTCAATCACCTTTAATGCAACTTGGATATGTTCCAACACTTCATCTATAGTTCCTACTAACTGTTTCATGTTTTCTTTACTTTCAAAATTAAAAACTAGTTTGTTATCAATATTTTCAACATAAAGACTCAATCCTTTTGGAAAATTTACATTATCTGGCTCTAATGCCTTTTTGACAGTTTCTGCCTTTTTCTCAGATATGTTATTGAGAATTACTTGTATTTCGCACGTTAACGACATTTACTTCTAAATATTTTAAAAATTCGTCCAATTTGTCTTTAGTTATTTTTGCACCTGCTGCCCCATTATGACCTCCTCCAATACCCTCAAATCTTTCAGCACCGTTTCTCATTAATTCACTGAGATTGATCTCTGATTTACAACTAAAGGATTTCCTTGATGAAAATTTTATTGTATTCTCCTCTCCTCTAGTTCTTAGAATTACAATTTTTCCTGTATTTTTTGGTGATCCTGCAATTAGTGATGATATTGTCCCTGTCATTGTTTCTGGTACTATGTCTTCTCCATTTACCATTACACAATTTTCATTTTCTGAAATTCTCCACCTTTCATTTGATAAGATATTCATGTATTCTTTGATCTTTTTTCTATAATCTGTTAGAATATCTTCTCCTTCGGTTAGAATTTTATTTCTGTCCCCCATACATATTGCCATTCCAACTCCTGAACGATTAATTCTTCCACATGAATTAAGCATAGTTGAATATTCTCTGCCGTCTCTTAGGAAACTTCTCTTATCTTCTCTTGGAAATGTGTATGTATATCCAATTAATTCTGACATTACTTCTGTAGTATTTTTATCTGAAGAGAATTTAGTTATAGATTCTATTACTAATTTTTTTCCTCTTCATTTAGTTCTGCTGGAACTCTCCATCTACCCTCTTCTTTTAGTTCAATTCCAGATGACTTTAGAATTGATAAACATGTTTCTTTATTCCATGTTAATCCTTCAATAAATGGCTGTGATGTAAAAGCAAGGGCTTCTGCAAGTGGTCTAGTTTCTCTTCCAACTAATAACAAGTCTAAATCTATCTCTACTAGTCCTAATTCTTTAGCAGTATTGGCAATTTCAAAATTTTTACCTGTAAATGATTTTCTTTCTCCTTGATCTTGTCTATCTCCTAATGCTGAAACTACTGCAATTTCTGACAAATCTGAATTTTTTTCATCAAGTGCCATTGCTGCAAAATATGCCATTCCCCCAGCACAAATTTCTGAACCGCCATCAATTCCATATTTCCATGAATTTATGATATTTTGATTATCTTTTTCTTCTTCTGATATTTGATGATGATCTAAAATAACCCAGTTATCCCCTAATGTTTGATTTAGATCTTTTCCAAATCCCACTCCCAAATCTGTTACAATGTGAAAATCTCTAGAATCTGTTTTGAACGACTCTACTACATTTTTACTAAATTCTTTTGATGTTCTAAGGGTACATCTTGCACCTTCTCTGATCAACGCTTTAGCAATAATACTTCCAGATGTTAATCCATCACAATCAATATGAGTTGTAATTGAAATTGATTTTTTAGATTTTATACAATCTGAAATTTTATCTTTGAAAAATGATAGTGATTCTTCAAACGCTTTTGTCATTACTCTAATTGAGCAACCACAGATTTATACTTCCATGTTTTAGGAATTCTCTCAATTCTTTTGTAATATACCGATAATCTGTGAACTTTAGCTTCAATCAATTCTAAAGATCTAACATTTCTGTTATCTCCTTTGTTTTCTTTAAGATGTTTTTGAAGACCTACTGCTCTGTTGACAATATTTTCCAAGTCTTCTGGCATATCTGCTTTCAAATCATTTTCTTCTAGAATTTGATTAATGCCCTTTTTTGTAATTGGTTTGATTAATGGAATTGAATGTTGATCTCTTAATTTGATTCCAATTTGACTAGGAGTCAAACCATCTTTGGAATATTTTACTACTAATGCTTCTATTTCTGCAGGAGTTAATGTAATCCATGATGGTACACGTAGTGTGGCTGGTCTAATTGAATGTGATTTACCGTGTCTATGTGTATGCATTCGTCCCATGATTTGGCTCAATTAAAAGTAGAATTAAACGTTGCTTTTGCTGATCTCGCAAATAAATCATAATCTTGGCATTTAGAATAAAAGTTAAATAAGTCTCTGGCTGGAAAACGACAGGTAAAAGGTATGAACACAAAAATAATTTTAGTAGCATCCTTAATAGCTGTCTTCACTATCGGACTCTATGCAGAAAGTGCAGTAGCATTTGCACAGTACATGGGTAACGTTGGTGGTGCAGGAGAAACCGGATCCTATACTTTAGAAGAAGCACTTGAGATTCAAACACGAAGAGTTGCTTCTGCTGAAGCAAATCCAGCAGCTGGATCAGGAACACCATACATTAGTGCAGACGGTGTTGTTGGCGCAGCAATAATTGCAGGTGCAGTATTCGGTGGTATTGCAGGAGCTTTCTTCATAAAAGGAAGATCTGGTAAATACGCAGCAATGGGCAGAGGATAAAACAAACCTCACTTTTCCTTTTCATTTTATTATGCTCTTTTAGTGGATACTGATCTCGTACTTTATGATAATAAGAGAAATGTATATATCGCAGAAATAGTGCAAAAATGTTATGATTCCTATCGTAGGTACTTTCCTAAATATCCTGTCAACATTAACAGGGCAATTAGGACCAAACTATGATCCATTATTCTATGATGTAATGATTTACATCTTCGGAACCATGATGTTCACAGTATTCCTTTTAGCTGTAATTTCATTCTGGTTACGTGTACACGGCTGGGCTTACAAAGACAACCGTGAGAGATGGGTTGATGAATTAGACAGACACTTTGAAAGAGAAGGTATTGGTCTTATTCCAGACAACGGTAAATATTGGTAAAATTACCACCTTTCATCTTTTCATTATTTTTAATATTTTCAAGTTAGTTTTTCCACGATTTTATCTTTTCAAAATACTTTGTTCAAAATAATTTAAAATTATTTTTCTAAATTCACAAAGTCTAAATTTACTTTTTTTTTGAATTTAGTTTTCTGGTAATGGTGGCAAGTAATCTTTGTCTTTAGATGTATCATAATTCTTTGAAGTAAATACTGCTTTGTAGTTATATCCATCTTGTAATGGATGATTGATGAAATGAGATGATTCTTTATCATTCACATAAATTGTTGATTTATTCTGATCCATGTCTCTTAGAGGAAAATCCCACATCCACAAAAAGTGTCCTATTTCAAATGGATATTCTTCTTCCCATTCTGCGTAAATGGTACCATCATTAGTTAATGTATACAGAGTTCTTTGACATTCTCCTTCATCCAATCCAATATTTGCGGGAATGTCTGCTTTTACGCCATCAATAATTATCTCTAATGTTGCTTTAATTTTGTATGGCGTATCTCTATCTTCAATGCAGACTTTGAGAGGATTATCTTGCCCAAGTGTACCTTGAATCAAAGTACTTCCTAAACCTACTGATATTGCAATGACTGCAGTAATTGCTAGAAATTTGATTGTTTTTTTCCTTTTATATGGATCTCCAGTACCTGGCCAAATCATTGTCAATATTTCATTTAGATTCCTTAAAGTCCTTTCTTTTACTCATACATTATTTCAATTGTATCTAATTGGTCCTGATTGTCTGCAAGAAAATATGTGATTTCATTTGAGTCTATTTCTAACCACTCTGATTCTCCTTTGTATGGTAAATAATCTTCTACAAACAAATCCCCAGATCCTGTCATCCTTACAATGATTTTTTCATTTTTTGAATCTATTTGAAATGGTAATCTGAGAACTTTACCTCTTCTTTCATTTTGAATATTTACTTTGTATTTATCAGAACGAAATTCAACTTCTCCAAAAAAATAACTTTGATTGATATCTAACTTTGTTATTTTAAAATTTAACATTTCTTTTTTATTGTGTTTTCTGAATAAAAGGTATTTTGATAACTTAACGCAAAGCGTAAGGAGAATCTATAAAATGAAAAAGTGGGTTATTTTAGATAACTTGCCAAGGTCTAGTTGCAAACGTAATAACATATCCGACACCAATTATGATTGATTGGTATGCGATGTTGGTATATGGAATTGGTTTGATAATTGGTTCACCTTCTACGACAACTGTTTGACCTGGACCAAGTCCTGGACCAACTTTTGCTACGTTGAGTTGGGTGTGTACGTGGTATACACCTGCTTCAAGTGCTTTTGCAGATAATGAGTAATCAACAACTGAGTTACCTGGAACATCGAAGACGTTTCCTGGTGGATCTCTTGCTAACATTTCCCATCTGTTACCTGCGTTGGTTGACTCTGAGAAAATGGATAACCATCCTCTAAGGTCTCTTTCTACAAGACTGACTAAAGTTCCTTGAAGTGTCAAGGTTTCGCCAGTTTGTAGGGATTGTCTGTTGAAGGTTTCATCTTCAATTCTGATGAAACGACTTTGGAGTTGTGCTTGGACACCGTGTGCATCTGCAGGTGGCAATATAGATTCAACCCAGTTGAATCCTAATGTTCCTAGTGCAAGTACTACAGCTAGTCCGAATACGAGAATCTTTTTTTCGTCCATATTATATCCCTATTAATGATGAGGTAAATTTCATTGTTATATGTTTTACCTTCTTAACGAGGATCGATGATTTTATCATTGTTTAACATTAATGTTAAACATTGAAAGTGATGAAAAACTAATGAAATTATTATAATATATTATTAGATTAAGTAAATTTATTTCAATTTATTAAAAAAAATTATGTAATAAAACTATTAAAAATGTTGAGTTTATGAGCTCTTACTTTATATGTCGAATTCACCATATATCTATACATGGCACAGATGCCCGCATTAATTCCAAAAGAAGTTGAGATCCAGAGACTAAAGAAAATCTGGCTCATCGTCATAGCTATGGGATCCACTGCAGCATCAGTCGAAGTTGATAACTTCGTTGATGGTTCTTTGCATCAAACCTCTATCAGAGATAGTGCATTTACACCAGCACACTGGTGGCTATACTCTCACTTCATCACATTACCACTTGGATGGGGAGCAGCAGCAATCTATGATAGAAAAATACCTGTTCTTAGAGGTCCTAATAATTCAATGAACACTGGTTTAAAGATGACCATTCTTGGTTACTTAGCAACTATGTTTACAATTGGAATCAATGAGATGTGGCATTTCTGGTTTGTAGAAGAAATATTTGCAGTACCAAATCACTGGATGTTTAACATGGGAGTTGTAGTAGCTTTCATGGGAGCACTAGCATACGTAGTTAGAGTATATGCTCGACTTGTAGAACTAGGTGCAGAAACTCCTGGTGAGAATCCATATGTTGCAGAAATGTACAAGATGGCCTTAGAAGGTAAATTGTACAGTAGAAGCATTCCATAGACAAAACGTGCAAAAGCACACTTTTTTCTATTTTTCTTATTTTCTCTAAGTCTGTCTGATCGTGCTGAAATCGTCCCTTGAAGAAAGATTTAATAGGATTCTGAATCAGATTAATTGCATAATGACTCTTCCTAAAGGATTCGGTTCTGGCGGCGCTGGTGGATCATCAAGTGCCGACGTTGAACGAATGATTGGACGACGCGTTGAAAATATGACTGGTATGATTACCCTTTCATTCATCGCAGCATGGTTAGCAACTTTTGGTGGAACTGCAGCAGGATACTTCTATTATCCATGGGCATATCCAACCCCAAGTGGTCACTTTGCATTCATCGTACTAACAATCATTGAGGCAATAGGTTACATCTTCTGTGTTAAAGTAATGGAAGAAGGTTCCAACAAAAATAGCAATGGTTTAGTTGCTGGTGTCGTAGGTGCTGTCACAATAGGTACAATTATGATAGCATTATTCGTTGGAAAATAGATAAAATAACCTCAAATTACTTCTTTTTAATTTTAATTTTCTTCAAATATGTCGATCTTCATCATACTCTAAAATTTTATATACAGACCTTTTCATCAACTTCTTATGGTCTGGTTAAGACGATGTACACACTACTTATTCATAGTAGTTGTTGCAGTTAACTCAACTCTGTTAACAATTAATGCAGGAGATTACATCTTTTACACTGACTGGGCTTGGACTTCGTTTACGGTATTTTCAATATCGCAAACTTTGATGCTTATCGTAGGTGCATGTTATTATCTTACGTTTACTGGCGTTCCAGGCACAGCAACGTACTACGCTCTAATTATGACAGTATACACATGGATAGCAAAAGGTGCATGGTTTGCACTCGGATACCCATATGACTTCATTGTAACTCCAGTTTGGTTACCATCAGCAATGCTTTTGGATTTAGTCTACTGGGCAACAAAGAAGAACAAGCACTCCTTGATACTGTTTGGCGGCGTACTGGTAGGAATGTCTTTACCATTATTCAACATGGTAAACCTGATAACAGTAGCGGACCCGCTTGAAACGGCATTCAAATATCCAAGACCAACATTGCCACCATATATGACACCAATAGAACCCCAGGTAGGTAAGTTCTATAACAGTCCAGTCGCGTTGGGCGCAGGTGCAGGTGCAGTTTTGGGATGTACATTTGCAGCACTAGGTTGTAAATTGAACACTTGGACATACAGATGGATGGCCGCATGGTCAAAGTGGGACTAAAACCCAACCTTTTTCATTTTATTATTTTCATTTAGGGTACACCCTAAACAAATTTGATTAAAAAATACTGCACATCTTGTGATCTTTTATTGTCTATTTTGACAATATGCAATTTTGTGATTATACTATGTGAAGCAAGAATATGGTCAGATGCTTGTTACTCCAAAACCATTTGTAAAATGGGCTGGTGGAAAGCGTCAATTGATTTCAGTTTTAAATGAAAATTTACCTAAATCTTTTGGTACTTATTTTGAACCATTTCTTGGAGGTGGAGCATTATTGTTCAATATGCTAACTGAAAGAAATAAACAAAAATGTAGTATTTCAGATCTTAATTCTGATCTTGTTTTAGCATATGCTACTATTCGTGATAGGGTTAATGATTTAATATTTTCATTAAAGCAACATGAAAAATTTTATAAAAAAGATTCAAAGTCATATTATTATTCTATAAGAGAAAGTGCACCTCGAAGTGAAATTGAAAAAACATCACGATTACTATTTTTGAATCGAACATGTTTCAATGGGTTGTATCGGGTAAATAGTAAAGGTAAATTCAATGTTCCTTTAGGAAAATATACTAATCCAAATATTGTAAATGAGGATAATTTACGCTCAGTTAGTCATATTTTGGCATCTAGTAAAGTAACTATTCAATGTCGTGATTTTGAAGCAGTTTTACGTGATGCTAAAAAAGATGATTTGATCTATTTTGATCCACCTTATCAACCGGTTACTGAAACTGCTAATTTCACCAGTTATACAAACAAGAATTTTACATATGATGATTTAAATCGATTAGCGGATCTTTGTATGAAATTAGATTCAAAAGGGTGTAATGTTCTTCTATCAAATTCTAATTCAAAAGAAGTTGCTGAATTGTTTTCAAATAAATCTTGGAAAATTAATAAGATAAAGGCAAATCGTTCGATTAATTCTAATTCAAATAAAAGAACTGGACATTTTGAATTATTAATTAAAAATTATTAAAAGCTTCGAACGGGATCTGAACCCGTGACCTTTACATTACCAATGTAACGCTCTACCAGACTGAGCTATCGAAGCACAAAAATCCTCTGATTAAAATCCTTATAATTCTTCATTCTGTATAATATTTTTCTAAACTGTTAAATTTCATAGATATTTGTAATCTTTTGGAGGAGTAATCAAGCCTGGCCAACGATGTAGGACTTAAGATCCTATCTTTCAGGAGTTCGTGGGTTCGAATCCCACCTCCTCCACTATTTTATTTTGGATGTTTGATTCCTCTGGAGTTTAGTACTTCATATACATCTGGTAATGAAAATACGTATCCAACATGGACACAGTCTTTTTCATCACATAATTGACAAAATAATTCTCCTTTTTGAACTGCAACTTCTGCAATTCTATTTTTCATATTATCTTTTAGAATTACTCTATCATCATCTATGGATATTTTTTCAATTTTTGGAGCATATCTTGCAAAAGTTTTGTCTTTATGCATCATCTCTTCTAACATGTAAGTTACATAACCTGAAAAACTATTGACGCCTTTCATTGTTAGGTCGTCTTTATTATTTTGATAAACATCATGGAATTTATCATAGACTGTTTCTGAAACTGTTATTGATTTGAATCCTGCTTTTGGCAATTTACTTTTCCTTACCGTACATTAAAGTACTCAAGTATATAATGTTTTATTCTTTTTAAAAATTAGTCTTTATAGAATACCTTGACTGAAGATCATTATGGTTAGGGGCTATCTTAGTGAAGATATTCGAGAACAGCTAATCTCTGTTTTGAAGAATTCTGATAGTGGAATGTCCGGTATTGAAATTTCTAAAAAAATTAATGTTAATAGAATCACTATGACAAAATATCTCAAAGTTTTTGCAGCAGAGGGTCTACTTCGTCAAAAAAATATTGGCAATGTTACATTGTGGTTTTTAGAACCTGGTCAAGAATCATTTACTTTTCCTGATGATTATTTCAAAATAACTTCACGCTATCTTGAATTGTTAGTAAAAGGTAATGACGAACAAATTTATTCTCTAATTCGAAATTGCCTTAACTCTGGTGCATCCACAAACCAATTAATTTTAGAAGTTATTTATCCGACTATTGAATATGTTCATAATCTATATGATTCTGGAAAAATTGGAACTGCTGAACAGAATTTACTAAGAACTACCATCTCAAAATCCCTTGGAATTTTTAATCAAATTCCCGTAATATCTGATCCTAAAAAAAATGTAGTCGTAATATCTGCTGATCCTGAAAGTATTTTGATTTCTGAATCTGCCTCTACATCTTACCGTTCTGATGGCTGGAACGTTTCTCATTTAGGAGATATGTCTTCTGCAATCAATGTATTATTTGATTTAGATTTTCAAAAATTAATTGGGAAAATTTGGAAACAAAAACCTGGTCTTTTATTGGTAGTGATATTCTCGCAAACTTCTGAAGGTTTAATTTTTTTTGCTGATTCAATTAAGCCAAATAAAGGAAAATCTGATAAACGCATTAAATTGGCATTATGTGGTAATATTTCTAAAAAAACTAAAATTAATTCTGATTTATTATCTGATTCCATTAGTGATATTTTACAATGGTCTAAAACGATATCTCAAAATATAAAATAATAAAAAATGGGCCCGATGTGATTCGAACACATGACCTTTCGATTATCAGTCGAACGCTCCAGCCAAGCTGAGCTACGAGCCCACGAAGAAATCTCTAGGCAAGAGTCATTTAAGTTTAGTTTTCTTTCCACTTGATTGAGCAACCAATTGATGGGTCAAAATCCTTTTCAATTTTTTCACCAGAAATCAATTTCTCCATATTTACAATCATTGTTTTTTCTGTGGCTACATCATCTGGTTTCATAGCATTATCTATTTTACCATGAAAAACTAATTCTTTTTGACTGTTAAACAAGAATGGATCTGGAGTACACATTGCACCATATTTCTTTGCAATTTCTTGAGTTTCATCAACTAAATAATCAAATTGGAATTTTCTCTCTGTTGCTGTCTGCTTCATTGCATCAAAACTATCTTCTGGATAATCAGTTGAATCATTACTGTTAATTCCTATGATTGCTATATCTTTACCACATTTTTCAAATAATTCGTTTAATGCATCCACTTTAGCTTTGACATATGGACAATGATTACACATGAAAATAACTAGAATTCCTTTATAATTTTCATAATCTTTGAGTGTGTGTTTTCTATCATCAATTCCTAATAATTCAAAATCTGGAGCAACATCTCCTTTTTTTAATTTAATTTGTGATTCTAAAAGTACCATGCAGCAATAATTCCCTATTCAAATAAAATTCTATCCTAGAGGACAACAATTAAAATCCGCTTTGTAAGTCATCTTCTTGTGGGCCGGTAGTATAGCCTGGTAGTATACCCGCCTTGCACGCGGGGGGTCACGGATTCGAATTCCGTCCGGTCCACTTTTCATTCTCCGATCAATGATGAATTTCAGACTGCTGGGTGGATTTAAATAGGATAAGTTTACGTTTTGACTTATGACAAGCGCAGTAGACGGATGGCCTGTATGGATTCCTCTTATTGTTGGTTTAGCTCCAGGTTTAGTATACTGGTTAGCAATCACAGCAAAAAGAAAATAAAATTTTAATCCATTTTTAATTTCTTTTTATTATTTCTAATTGTAGCATAAACTGGGTTTAACGTTGTTACCTTTTTTGTCCACTAAGTCACATGCTATATTGATTAATGGTTTACTTTAAGAATATTTGATGCAAAAAATCATTTTTAGTATTATTTTAATTTTAATTTTATTACCTATTTCTCAAGTATTTTCTCAAGAATATACAGACACTCCTCCAACATTAAGTATATCTCTGAAATCTCAATCTACTTTTGTTTATCAGGATTCTGAAGGATATACAATTGTAATTGGATTAATTGAAAATAATGATCCATTATCTTTTCTTACAAATGTTGTAATCCAAGCAAAATTCTTTGATGATTTTAATCCAAATTCATTGGAAGTATCAGAAGGTAGTACTGTTCTAAAAGTGATTCCTCCTAATACCAAATCCCCATTTATTATACGCTCAGAAAATCCTAATCCAAATATCACTGAAGTATTTACAACACTTTTAAAATTTGATACTTCTGAATCAATGAAAAATTCATTAATTATCTCTAACACCAATGTCTTTTTAGATCCTATCTCTAATTTGTCTGATTCAACTTACACTTTATACTTCTCAGGAACATTACAAAATGGAAACGCTCCAATTTCTGAAACTTTTGCTTATCTTGCTTTTTATGATGTTTTTGATAGAATAATTCAAATTTCTTCAATTGAAATTGGTGACGTTGGAATGAAAGAAATGAAGTCATTAAAACTAACTGAGGAAATTTCTACGTCTGCTGTAGGATTTCTTTTATTTTCTGAATCTGATAAATTTTATTCCACTATTCTAAATGTGAAAATTCCACCACCTGAAATTTATGTCAAATTAGTCTCAATTTCTGATGTCACTGTAAAAGATACTTTAGGAAAAAAATTATCAGAAGTTAAACTGGGTAATGTTGTCCAAATTGAGAGTAAAACCTCAATTCAATTTACTGAAAATAATATTGCTAATGAAACTCCCTACACATATTATATCCAAATTAAAGAGAAATCTCCAAATCCTGATATGCCTCCAACTATTCATCATATTGACAAATTTGATGGCAAGTTTATTGAAAATGGACTTGAATTACAATCAATAGATTGGATTCCTGAAAAGAAGGGGTTATTTTTCATTGAAACATTCGTTTGGGATAGAAATAATGCTCCTCTTGCAGCCCAAGGACCTTTCGTATTAATACTCGTAAACTAGTAGATTTATTTTCAAAGAAAATTATATAATTACATGTCAAAATTTTCTCTTATTGCTATGGGTGGAACTTTTGATATTATTCACCGTGGTCATCTTACTTTACTTGAAAATGCATTTGAAATTTCTGATAAGGTCATAATTGGATTAACTAGTGATGAATTTGTCCAAAAAAAAGGAAAGACTCCAATTCACAAATATGATGAGCGTCTTAAGAATTTGATATCTATAATTTTTCACAAATTCCCTAATACTAATTTTGAAATTAGCCAATTAAATAATGATTTTGGACCTGCAGTTTTAGAAAAAGATGTTCAGGCACTTATTGTAAGTGATGAAACAAATGATCAAGGAAATGTTTTGAATAAATTAAGAACCGAACGTAATCTTCCACCTGTTGAGGTTATTGTAGTTCCAATGTTTTTAGCAAAAGATGGAGTAAGAATTTCTTCAACTAGAATTAAAAATTCTGAGATTGATTCTGATGGAAACTTGCTACCAATTGACTAGTAGCTTACAGAATTTTGAGTAATCTGAATAAAACAAAATTCTTAGATCTAATTTCATGACAATAATTAACCATATGATGAAAAAAATAGATACTGATGTATCTAATCTTAAACAAGGCCTTCAACCTGAAAATCTTTCATTCTGGTATGGCAAAATTATTCAAGAAACAATTGATATGGCTCCTCCTTGGCTTCAAGATAAAATTAAAGTTCATCAAGATCCTATTCTTAAAATGAAATTTAATTTAGATATTTCAAAACGAGCTGTTCGATATTTTATGATTGTAGTTGATAATAATTTGGATGATATGCCATATTCTACAAAACTATATTTTCTTAAAGTGCAGGAATTATTGTCTACAGAAATGGATAAATCTCTAGTTTGATAATTTTTTTATATTTTAGGCACAAATTAGAGATCTAAGCATGTATATTCAACAACTCTCATATTTATTATAAAATGGACCTATACAGATCAAAACATTCTGATAAAAAATATTCTAATCGTAATTCCTCTTCTAATGATGGACCATCACGTTCTTTTAGAAATTCAAATGACGACAGAGGTTCAAGATATTCCAGAGACGACAGAGGTTCAAGATATTCCAGAGACGACAGAGGTTCAAGAAATTCCCGAGATAATGACCGTGAAGATACAACTGTAACTTGTGCTGATTGTGGTGATCAATGTACCGTTCCATTTGTTCCAAGAAGTGATAAACCAGTTTACTGTAGTGATTGCTTTAGAAAGTACAAACCAGATGATCCTGGTAATGATAGACCATCACGAGACGACAGAGGTTCAAGATATTCCAGAGACGACAGAGGTTCAAGATATTCCAGAGATAATTCTAGACCTAGTAGAGGAAGAAGTGATAAACTTTTGAGAAAACAAGAAAGTTTCTATTCTGGTGGTTCTGCTAAATTCAATGAATCATTACAGAAAAAATTATATGAAATTTTAGGTGGAAAAACCTGTTCTAGTTGTGGTTCTAATGATGAACGAGCTTTAGGTATTTGTGACATAAATGGTAATCAAATATCTGGTGATACCCGACGTGGTAGTGCAGCCTCTTCATGGGGAAAATATATTTCTGCACCTGATACTGCTAAGAAGGAACTCAAAGTATTTTGTTCAAATTGTAATGATGCTGTTGTACCTACTAAACCACAAGAAGATCGTCCAAGATCTAAATCTAAAAAAAGTAAATATTTTCCTAGATAATTTCTAACTCATTTTATTATTCTTTGATAATTTCAATAATTGATTTAATCATTTTTGTTGACACTAAATTATGTTCTTTATCTACTACTGATTGTATAAAATCTGCAAATTTTTCAACATTCTCCTCGTCTTTAAGTAAAATACTATGGGCCGATTTATCCTTCAACGAAATAACCATTTCATTTTTTATAATGTTCAAAATTCCAGTAACGTATGTCTCTTTATCATCTTTTATGAAAATAAGACTCATTAATTTTTGAGCTTCATATTCATCATCACATATAATACTGGTTTTCATTTATTTTCTAAAAGAAATTGTTCTATTTGCTGTTTTGCTTTTTCTCGTTTTTCTTGATGTGTTTTAAGAAATTCATTAATTTTTTCAATTAAAATTGCCTTTAGTTCTCCAGAAAGTAGTTTTCCTGATTTATAATCTTCATAAATTTTCTTTAATTTGTTATCATCAGGCTCAAAAAATATTCTCAGATATTGATATGATACATCAATATCTGGATTTCCTCCTAGCTTTCTATGTTGTTCAATATCTGGTTGTCCTCCTGAAAATGCATATTTGTTAATCTTCTTTTTTACAACATCAGGTGTATCTGTTGTGTAAATTGTTCCCTTCTCTTCTGATGCTGACATTTTTCCTCCAGGTCCTGTCAATGCAGGAATCATAATGTTATGAATTAATGCTGGTTTTTGTTTTCCAATTTTTTGTGCAATATCTCTTGTTAATCTAAAATGTGGATCTTGGTCTACTCCTAAAGGTATCAAAACTGGTTTATCTTCTATAAAACATGGAGCTGATTGTAACGATGTATAGAAAATCATTCCAATGTTTGTTTCATTAGTAAATCCAAATGTTGCTTTTGTATTTGAAAAATTAATTTTTTTTGCAACTTGAGCTGCAATTGGATACAATGTTTGAATATTTTTTGTATTGATAATAATTTTTGTTTTTTCTGGATTGAAACCTAATGCTATAAAGTCTAGGGCATTTTCATATGCAAATTTGGTAGTTTCTTCTAAAGTCAAATTTGTTTTTGAATAGAATTTTTCATCATCTGTTAATTGAAAGTATAAATTTACATCAAATTTATCTTGTAACCATTTTGCAAATACCCATGGTACCAAATGTCCTATATGGGTGTGACCTGAAGGTCCTCTTCCAGTATAAAGAAAAAATTCTTTGCCTTTTTCATAATCTTCTAAAATTCTATCCATTTCCCTATGTGAGAAAAATATCCCTCTTCTGAGCATGAAATGATCCTCATTTGTCATATTCTTGATTTTATCCAGTAATTCTGATGATATTTTTTCAGTACCAAATTTTTTGATTAATTTATCATAGTCAATATCGCCTTCAACATGCCAAGGCGTTACAATGAATTCATCAGATGACATTCAACATGACTTAGGTTAAGGTTTAAAAAGTCTTTTTCGATCTTTGTACTATTGTCGCAAGTTTTTCACGATATTGAAAAAAAAATCATCACTTCCTTAAAGGAAAATCCAATTCAAACCCCTGAAACACTTGAAAAATCTACTCAACTTTTACCAGATCAAATTAGACGTGGAATTGAATGGCTAAAATTAAAAAATTTGGCGATAGTTGATGAATCAAAAAGCAGTACTATAAGTCTGGGTAAAAATGGTCTAGATTCTTTTGAAAAAGGATTACCTGAACGAAGATTATTAAATTTAGTTAAAAATGGACCTAGAAAATTATCTGATTTACAAAAAGAATTGGGATTTATTTTTGGACCTGCAATGGGCTTATGTAGAAAAAATAACTGGATTGAAACTTCATCTGATAAAATTATTCTTAAAATAACTCCTTCTATATTACCTGGTGAAAAAACTATTCAACAAATTGGAAAAAATAAGTTATCAAAAGAACAAATTGACAAAATTGATTTAACTGAACTTTTGAAACGTCCAGATTTTATTGTTGAAGATATTATAAAATCTAAAAAAATTAGCTTAACTACTTCTGCTAAATCTATAGATATTTCAAATACTTCGGGTGCAATAGACGTTGAAGCTGAAGTTCCTGAAATTTTTGTTGCAAGAACACATCCATTAAAAGATACAATTGATGAAATACGTGAAATTTTTGTTACACTAGGATTTTCAGAAATACTTGGAAATATGACTCAGTCCAGTTTTTGGAATTTTGATGCTTTATTCACTCCTCAAGATCATCCTGCAAGAGAATTACAAGATACTTTTTTCTTAGATGGTATTTCTGCTAAAAAAATTGGAACTGTAGAACAAATTAGCAAAGTCTCTGATTCTCATAAGAAAAATTGGCGATATCAATGGGATATTAACGAAGCCCGTAAAATGGTTTTAAGAACTCATACTACTTGTGTAACGATTAAACATTTAGCTGAAAATAAACCTGATGAGGCACGAATTTTTTCTTTAGGTCGAGTATTTAGAAATGAAAAAGTTAGTTACAAACATCTTGTTGAATTTAATCAAATAGAAGGTATTGTTGTTGGTAAAGATGCTAATTTAAGAAATTTAATGGGAATTCAAAGAGAATTCTATAAACGAATTGGAATTACTAAAATTAAATTTTGGCCAACTTTTTTCCCATACACTGAACCCTCTCTTCAAACTATGGTGTATAATGAAAAATTAGGAAAATGGATTGAATTATTTGGAATGGGAATTTTTAGACCTGAAGTTACCAAGCCTCTTGGAATTACTAAACCTGTTTTAGCATGGGGTGGAGGTATTGAGAGAATTGCTATGTTAAAATATGATTTAGATGATGTAAGAGAGTTTTACAATAATAATTTAGGATGGTTAAGGAGCAACACGAAATGCCAGTAATTGAATTATCTTATTCTCGTCTCCAAAAATTAATTGGTAAAGTTTCTAAAAAACAAATTTCTGATTCATTACCCTTTCTAGGATTAGATATTGAATCTGAAGATAAGGATTTAGTTAGAATTGAATATAGTCCAAACCGTCCAGATTATTCAACTGATTATGGAGTTGCACTTGGTTTGCAAGGATTGCTTGGAATTAAAACAGGTTCAGTAAAACTAGCTATCAAAAAATCTAAGAATTATGGTATAACTGTCAAACCAACTGTCTCCAAAATTCGCCCATTTGTGACTGGAATTATTGCTAAAAATGGCAAAATTGATGATAAAACCATTAAACAATTAATGACTATGCAAGAGGATCTTCATTTTGGAATTGGAAGAAAAAGAAAAAAATCTTCTATTGGAATACATGACTTAGACAAAATTTCTTTTCCTTTGATCTACACTACCGTATCTAGAAATCATAAATTTATTCCATTAAATTCTGAAAAAGAACTTTCAATCTCTGAAATTATTGCAGACACTGAAACAGGTAAAGATTATGGTCATCTTCTTGGACAATCTTCTCAAGTACCCATAATTATTGATACAAATGAAAAAACAGTTTCTTTTCCTCCAATTATTAATGCTGCAATAACTACTGTTACTAGTAAAACTAAAAATCTCTTTGTCGAAGTAACTGGAATCAATAAAGATGATGCTGAGGATATGCTTTCAGTTGTTGCAACTATTTTACAAAGTGCTGGATTCACTCTAGAACATATTCAAATTTCTGGAGCAAAAAATTCTTCACCTAAACTACAAGAAAAGAAAATGACTGTTGATTCTTCTTTAATTAATCAAACCCTTGGTTTAAATCTCAATACTTCAAAAATTATTTCTTCATTAAAAAAATCTAGACTAAATGCATTATCTAAAGGAAAAAATATTATTTGTACAATTCCTGCATATAGATTTGATATTTTTGGTCCAATGGATTTAGTTGAAGAAGTTGCTTTAGGTTATGGAATTCAAAATTTTGAGCCTACAATATCTCCATCTCAAACTCTTGGTCAAATTAATCCAATATCTCTTCAATTAAAATCTCTAAATCAAACAATGATTGGACTAGGATTTCTTGAAGCATTGAATTCTAGTTTGAGTAGTAAACGTGTATTGTATGATATGACTAATAGAGATTCTAAAAATATTATTTCTGTACTAGACTCAAAAAGTCAGGAACATACTCTTTTACGTGATTCTATACTTCCTGGCTTGATTGAAAACCTTTCAAGAAATATACATGAATCTTACCCTCAAAAAATGTTCGAAACTGGAGGTATTTTTAATTTAGATAATCCAATTTCTGAAAAAACTAATCTTTCTGCTATCAGTGCTCATAAGGATGCAAATTTTACTGAAATTAAATCTGTATTACAAACTGTACTAAAAATTGGATTTGGAATTGAAATTCAAACAAAAACTGCAGTTAATTCCAGTTTTGAGGATGGTCATTGTGCAAATATTATTTTTAATGGAAATATTATTGGAATTATTGGAGAAATTAATTCTAAAATTATTGATAATTATAAAATCCGTGTGCCTGTGGTTGGATTTGAAATTTCGCTATCTGATTCCATTCTTAAATTCATTTAGAAATCAAATAGCACGTTAATTTAATTTAAAATTATTTCATATTTTCAATGCTTTTTAGTAGGATATCTAATACAATTAAACGCCCAAGAGCAGGCACACACACGGAATAGGATGACGCTGATCGTAATTGATACCAATGATTTCTAATTCACCCAGGTGTGCTACATTATGGGCAACCCCGGTTTCAGAACGTAATGAGGCGTATGGCTATGTCCAATGAAATTTTGCGAGTCAGAACCGGGGAACATCAAATTAATTCAAAAACCATTAAACGTTGGTCATAAACAAAATATTGTAATGGTAAACTATTGGTTAGCAAAACAAGAACCTAGTGGACCTAGAGGATATAATTTTGAACAACTAAAAAAAGATAAGACAACTATTTGGAATGGTGTTCATAATAATTTAGCACTAAAACATATGAGAGACATGAAATCCGGTGATTTGATTTTGTTTTATCATACTGGTGATGAAAGACAAGCCGTAGGAATAATGCAAGTTACTTCAAAACCATATTCTAATCCAAAAGAAGATGTTGAACGTTTTATTGTTGTTGACGTAAAATATAAAAAAACTTTGAAACGACCTGTAACATTAGCAGAAATAAAAAATAATAAAAAATTTAAAGATTGGGAACTTGTTAGAATTTCAAGATTATCTGTAATGCCTGTACCTAAAGCTATTTGGGATGAGATCCTAAAAATTTCACAAGACTAGTTTAATCGGTTTATTGATATAGTAGAATTATTCTATTATTGTATGGCAACAGCTTATGTTTTAATAAACTGTGAACTAGGTTCTGAAGAAGCTATTATTGGGCAACTAAAGGGTTTAGAAGGTGTAAAAGAAGTTCATGGAACTTTTGGTGCATACGATATTTTGGCCAAGATTGAATCTGATACCGTTGAAAAATTACGAGAAACAATTACCTGGAAAATCAGAAAAATTGAAAAGATTCGTTCTACTCTTACCCTTATGGGTATTGAAGGCCAAACATAAACACCATTTTTTTTAATTATGATTTTACATTTTATTTTTGTAATTAAAGAAGAGGATCAAGAAAAACGAAAGTTTGAGTTTGAATATATTAAAAAAATGGCACAATTTTATAAAATATGGATTAATGAAAATTTTGCAATAGATTATGAAATTCAATGTGATGAATTAATTACAAAACCTCGTAGTATTTTTCAAAAACTTGATACACATACACTTGTACGTGATCATGAACAACGTGGAAAAAATACTTACCATTTCTATTTAACTCACTTTAAACCTCTGTGGACTGATTGCACTTGCGAAGGATACCATGCAGAAAATTTTGGTATGATATTTTGGCAATCTCCAAAAGAATCTGATGATGTTTTATTTTTAGCAGAAAAAAACTGTACAACTGTTTCTCATGAAATTCTTCATGAAATGTTGAGAATTAAAGGTAACAAAAAATATATTCATGAAGTTCATGATGTCTGGACAAAACATTTCTATGATCAATTAGAATTTCAGCAATACGGTAAAGATTTTCAAAATACTGAAGAAAAACCCATGTTCTTAACTATGGATATTAGTAAATTTAAAAATTAATTTTTTTTAAAGTTTTAACATTTTGTAACTGAATAAATATTATTTTCAAAATTTGCAGTTTTAAAATCTAATTTATTTTCAGGATCTTGTTCTCTTGATTTACTTAACTCTGTGAGATTTAGTAATGCATCTGTTCTAAATCCTACTGATGAACCATACACAGCATCTGTTAACATGGTTCCATGATCTCCTTTTTTAATATCATCTACCATTTCATAAAATCTATTTATTTCTTTTATATTAACTGGGTTTCCAGTTGGCTTGTTATATGCTACTGCAATATACATTCCATTATTTTTTACTGCAACTAGCATTTTATGATTTTTACCTGTTACACCTGGTATAGTTTCATTTACTAAAACTTCGCATTTATGGTACATACTTGAAACATATGCAAAAAATCTATACTGTGCAAATTTTCCTGCATCATCTTCTTCACATCCTACAAAGACTTTATGTAATAAATGCAAAGCATCATCATTCATACTCTGTAATCTATCATCAATTCTACCTCTTTCAAGTAATTCTGATTTACACTCTTTAGCAATTAAAACTAAAATAAAATCTGGTAAATTATAATTTTTAAGAGCTGCCACAAATGAACCTGCTTGTGACATTCCAAATTTTGGAAATCCTTTATTGACCATTATTGTATTTTCTCTTTGGATAATTTTGAATTTATTGACAACGCATTATTAAGCTGGGTTTGGCTTATAATTGTTGAGCATTAATATGCCTATTTTGATATTTTTTTAAATTTTTAAATTGTAAATATTAAATTCGGGGAGAACTTTCTATATATTATGGAAATTAATACAACACCTGAACTCGTTTCTGATATCTATTTAAAATTAAAAGAAAATATTGTAAAATTTAGGAATGTTGTGGGTAGACCTCTTACACTTACTGAAAAAATTCTATCTGGACATTTTAATGAAATAAATGAACAAAATTTTTCAGGTGGAAAAGATTATGTTTTTCTTAAACCTGATAGAGTTGCTTTACAAGATGTTACTGGACAAATGGTTATGCTTCAATTCATGCAAGCTGAATTAAATCGTACATCATTACCAACTACAGTTCATTGTGATCATTTAATCCGTGCTGAAGTTCAAGGAGACGTTGATATGAAAGTTTCATTGGATGAAAATAGTGAAGTTTTTCAATTTTTACAATCTGCATGTGCAAAATATGGTTGTGGATTTTGGAAACCAGGTGCAGGAATTATTCATCAGGTAGTTTTAGAAAATTATGCGTTTCCTGGTGGATTGATGATTGGAACTGATTCACATACTCCTAATGCTGGTGGTCTTGGAATGATAGCAATTGGTGTTGGAGGTTTAGATGCTGCAGAAACCATGGCTGGCTTGCCTTGGGAATTACTTTATCCAAAAAGAATTGGTGTAAAATTAACTGGTAAACTTGATGGTTGGACTGCACCAAAAGATATTATTTTAAAAGTTGCTGAGGAACTAACTGTTTCTGGAGGAACCAATGCAATTGTTGAATATTTTGGCCCTGGTACAAAATCTATTAGCTGTACTGGAAAAGCTACTATCACAAATATGGGTGCAGAAATTGGAGCAACTTGTTCTATATTTCCTTATGATGAACGAATGGAAACTTATCTAAAATATACAGACAGAAAAGAAATTGCGGAGCTTGCAAATCAAAATAAAGAATCATTAGTTGCCGATTCTGAAGTTGAATCTAATCCTGAAAAATTCTTTGATAAAATAATTGAAATTAATTTATCCACTTTAGAACCTCATATTGTTGGACCACATACTCCTGATTTAGCAAGAACTATTTCTGAACTTGCTGATGATGTAGCATCTAATGATTACGTTGATCCAATTTCTGTTGCATTAATTGGAAGTTGTACTAATTCTTCGTATGAAGATATGTCTAGAGCAGCAAGTTTAGCTGAACAAGCTAAATCTAAAGGAATTAAATCAAAAATTCCGTTACTTGTAACTCCTGGCTCTGAACAAATTAGAGGTACAATTGAAAGAGATGGTCAAATGGATTCTCTAAAAGAAATTGGAGCAACTGTTTTAGCAAATGCATGTGGTCCTTGTATTGGACAATGGAATAGACCTGAATTAGAAAAAAATGAAAAAAATTCTATTGTAACAACATTTAACAGAAATTTTCCAGGACGTAACGATGGTCAAAGAACTACTCTAAATTTTATTGGAAGTCCTGAAATGATTATTGCATTAGCATTGGGTGGAAAATTATCTTTTAATCCACTTAAAGATGATCTCATTGCTGCAGATGGAAGTAAATTCAAATTAAAACCTCCTTCAATTGCACCTGAAGTTCCTAAAGACGGATTCATGATACCTGATGGTATTTTTGTTGCACCTCCTCCAGATTCAAATAATATTGAAGTAATTATTGACCCTAATAGTAAACGTCTTCAACGTTTAGAACCATTTGATGAATGGAGTGGAACTGATTTTGTTGAGCTTCCAATAATGGTCAAAGCAAAGGGAAAATGTACTACTGATCATATTTCTCCTGCAGGTGCATGGTTATCTCTTCGAGGTCATTTGGATAATCTCAGTGATAATATGTTGTTAGGTGCTGTCAATGCATATAATGATGAAGTTGGACATGGTAAAAATATTTTAAATAATGCGATTGAACCTTTTTCTAAAATTGCTAGACAGTATAAACAACAAGAACTCAATTGGGTAATTGTTGGAGATAATAATTATGGGGAAGGAAGTAGTAGAGAACATGCTGCTATGACTCCACGTTATTTGGGATGTGTTGCAGTTATTACAAAAAGTTTAGCACGAATTCATGAAACAAATTTGAAAAAACAGGGTGTGTTAGCATTAACTTTCAGTGAACCAAATGATTATGAAAAAATTCTTGAGGATGATAAAATTAGTTTAATTAATTTAGATAATTTGGAACCTAAAAAACAAGTAACTTGTATCGTTACTCATAATGATGGAAATAAAGAAGAAATTCTATTAAATCATTCTTACAATGAATCACAAATTCAGTGGTTCAAACATGGTTCTGCATTAAATGTTCTAAGAAATAAAAAATAAAAAATGGGCCCGATCGGATTTGAACCGACGATCGATGGTTTTGGAGACCATCGCCCTACCAGGCTAGGCTACGAACCCACATGAATCGAAACAATTTGCTTGAATTTTAACTTACTTTTAACCAAGATTTATTTGCAATAATCATTCATTATGTATTGTTAAGCAATTATGGCCAAACCAGTTTACTTTTTGTTGGGAGCGATTCCAGTAGTTGTTGCATTATTGATTGCAGTTCCATTAATAACAAAAAATGAAATTCCTATGTCAGCTGCAAACTCTAATGATAAAATTGAAATTGAATACACAAAGCATCAATTGAAAAAAATATCTAATGGAATTACTGAACGAATCGGTGCACAAAAAACTGAAATTCTTCTAATAAAAAATGATGGTGATATTAAATATACTATAACTGAAAAAGGATATCCTCAACCTGATATCAAATCAAAAATAGATCAAAAAAAATTGGATAAAATTAAAGCTCTAATAAAAGAAACAGGTTTCATCTCAATTGATTCTAATTCTTTTTTAGTTTTTGAAAATATAACCGATTACCAAAAATCTTCAGTTAAAATTACTCTTAATGGACGTGTTAATCAAATTCATTGGCCAGAATTAAACGCAACATCTGATTTTATCCCTCCAATAATTAGCATGGTTGAATCTGAATTGGATAAAATAATGTCTGAAATTAGTGAATAGGTACAAATAGGCTTTAGAAAAAATTAGAATATGTTACCGCTATCAGGTGAACGAATCAATGCTAAAGGAATAATTTCTGAAAAATTAGATTCTGTTGATACACTACGTGGTTCAAGCACTTTAAAACGTGGATTTGCTCATATGCAAAAAAATGGTGTTGTAATGGATGTTACAAATGTTGAACAAGCATTAATTGCTCAAGAAGCTGGTGCAGTTTCTGTTATGGTTTTAGATAAACTTCCATCTGAAGTTAGAAAAGCTGGTGGAGTTGCACGTACTGCAAGTATAAAAATTATTGAAGAAATTATGGACTCTGTTACTATTCCTGTAATGGCTAAATGTAGAATTGGACATGTCAGTGAAGCATTAGTTTTACAAGAGACTGATGTTGATATGATTGATGAATCTGAAGTTTTAACCCCTGCAGATGAATTACGTCATATTTGGAAATGGGATTTTACAACACCCGTCGTTAATGGTGCTAGGTCTTTGGCTGAAGCTTTGAGAAGAGTTGAAGAAGGTGCATCTATGATAAGAACAAAAGGTGAACCTGGAACTGGAAATGTCGCAGAAGCTATTACACATATTAAAAAAGTTAATGACGAATTAAGAACAATCAAATCAATTTATGATTCTGGTGACAATCAGGATTTGGTACGTATAGCTCGAGAATTTAAAGTATCATATGATATTGTTGAACAAACAGCAAAACTTGGAAGATTACCTGTTGTAAATTTTGCTGCTGGTGGAATTACAACTCCAGCTGATGCCGCATATTTGATGTCACTTGGATGTGATGGTATTTTTGTTGGTTCTGGAATTTTTAATGCAGATGATGCACAAGAAAGAGCAAATGCAATTGTTTTAGCAACTACTTTCTGGAATGAATCTGATAAAGTTAAAGAAGCTCAAAAAATGATTGACGAAAGACAATCTATCCATGGTTTAGATGTTAAAACATTAGAATTACGAATGCAAGATCGCGGTGGTTTAGCATGAGTCTTAATCTTGGTGTTTTATCAATACAAGGTGATGTTAATGAGAATATTCTTTCTATCAAAGCTGCTATTGATGCATTAGATATTGATGGAACTGTTACTAGTGTTAGAACACCTGATGAAATCTCTAAAGTGGATGGTCTTGTAATCCCAGGTGGTGAAAGTACTACTATTGGGCAGCTTTCTTTGTTTAACGGTGCATTAAAAATTTTAAAAGAAAAAATTGAACAGGGAATGCCTGTACTTGGAATTTGTGCTGGAATGATACTGTTGTCTAAAACAGTCAAAGATAAAGTGGTCGGAAAAATTGATCAACCTCTTTTAAATATTTTAGATATTAAATTAGAAAGAAATTCTTTTGGACGTCAACGAGAATCATTTGAATCTGATATTTCTTTGAATTCTATTGGTATTCCAACATTTAATGGTGTTTTCATTAGAGCTCCATCTATTTCTGATGTTGGTTCTGATGTAGAAATTTTATCTAAATTTAATGGAAAAATTATTGCTGTTAAAAAGAATAATGTAATTGGAGTTGCATTTCATCCTGAACTAACTAGTGATATTTCATTACACAAATATTTTGTTAATCTTACAAATACTCTAAAAAACTAATTATCTATAATTACAAAATTTAATTCTATTCCATTCCTTAATTGGCACTAGTTTGTTTGTTTGTTACTAATTAAATATAATAAAACTAAAATTTATTCATGGCAGAACAAACTACAACTGCATCTATAGCACCATACTTTGATCAGTTCTTTAAGCAAATTCAGGAAACACATCCAAAAATTGAGCCTGAACTTATGATTAGAGTGATGATGTTTGAGCTAAATTTGAAGAAATATGTTGGTCCTGATATTCCACATGTTCATCTTGATGTATCCTATGAACAAGGTGTAGATCTTCACCTAAAACAAGAGGAAGCACGAGATAAATTTCCAATAGAAATTACAACCAACAAGTGGGGAGATGGAGTTATCTTTTCAGGTTTAATGGGAATAAGACATATTGAAAAAGTCTGTGCAGATCCACAAATTGTTAAAGTTACTGGTACTGCAACTCCAAGACATAACTAATTTTCATTTTTTATATTAATCAAAAAAAAGATTATTTTTTATTTTCATTTAGAAAAATTAATTTCAATACGCATTGTATCATTGATAATTTTTATAACTTTTTTAATTATCTTTGAATCTATTGAGAAAAATCCTCTGAATTTATCATTTCCAAGATCTTCTGCAACTAAACCAAATGGTCCACTTGGTCCTTTTGTAACTACAATCCACATTTTTTCAATGTTTGTATCTAAACAACTTAGAATTTCTGCTGTAGCTGGAACTGAATCTGGGGGAATCAAAAATGGATCATCAAAACCCCCAATTACCCATGCATGGGGAATCTTTTTCAAAATATCTGTATATCGTTTTTGAACGTATTTGTATAATGCTTCAGTTTCAAATGTAGCTAGTAATGGCACATAATTTTTTACTGCATATGCTTCAATATCCATGCTTAATCTATAGAGATCCTCTCTTTTTGCCTCAAAATTTACAAATTCCACCTTTGTAAAGTCCTCCAATGTGGATAATCCTGAATCATTTGTTACATCTTTTAGATTATCTTTTGGTAACTCTGGACATTGGATTTTTAATTCCTCCATGAAACTTTTGTATTTTGTTGTCAATATTAAAAAAATCTTTTTCAGCTATTTCAATTTTAATTTCATGTATATCTAGTGCCAATTAATTTTAACGAATATGACTTAATCTATTAAATTATGCATAGATTTCAAATCTTTTTTGAATGGTTGTAGTATTTCTGGAATTTCAATTTTAATTGTATCTTTTAATGATAAATTTTGAGATTTTTTTTCATTCCATACTTTTGAATTAAATTCTGATATTTCTTTAGTAATGTCTGTTTGAACCTCTATGTTTTCTGAATTTACTTGTTTTTCTTTATGTATACTTTGATCCGAATACAATGTTTTCCAAAGGTACTCTGTAATGAATGGTGTAATTGGAGCTAATAATTTTAAAATTGTTGCTAATGTTTTGTGTAATGTAAATATTGCACCATCTCTTTCTTCATCTGAAAAATCAATTCCATATGCTCTTGCTTTAACCATTTCAATATAGTGTGCTGCAAATACATTCCATGTAAATTCTCTAATTGCAATTGCAGGAATAAAGAAATTATATTCTTCATAACCTTTTTTGCATTCTTTTACTACTTTATCTAATTCAGATAAAATCCATTTATCTGAAGGATTTGGAGTTCCTGAATCAATTACTGGAAAGCTTGATAAAAATCTGGACACATTCCATAATTTACTTAAAAATTTCTTAGTTGACTCAATTTTTTGTTCATTACATCTAAAGTCATATCCGTGATTAATTTCACTTGCACTCCAAAATCTAAAAGTATCTGCACCTAATTTTTCAATTACTGGTAATGGATCTATTGCATTTCCTTTACTTTTACTCATTTTCATCCCTTTTTCATCTAAACCATACCCCATTACCCAAGCTTCAGACCATGGTTTTTCTCCTGTTAATTCCTCACACCTCAATAGTGTATAATACAACCATGTTCTCACAATATCTTTTGCTTGTGGTCTGATTGATACAGGATACACTTTTTTGAAAAATTCATCATCTCTGTTAAATTTACTAATGAAAAGTGGAGATACGCTAGAATCCATCCATGTATCAAATGTTCTTTCTTCGCCAACAAATTCTGTAGCTTTACATTTTGTACAATTTGTTATTGGACATTTTTCATTCCATGGTCTATAATATTTTCCAGGTTCTGGAACATGTGGTTCTGAACAATTTTTACAATACCAAATTGGAATTTCAGTACCATAAAATCTTCTTCTTGAAATTGGCCAATCAATATTAATGGAGTCTAACCAATTCATCAAAATTTGTTTGTGCATTGTTGGATGAAATGTAATTTCTTTTCCTATTTTCTTTATGTTTTCAACTTTTTCTTTTTGTTTAAGATAATATTCTTCCATAGGAATTATTTCAATTGGAATCTTACTTCTTTCTGAAATTGGAGTTCTGTGAACAATATCATCGATTTTTTCAACAAATCCTGCAGTTTCTAAATCTTCTATGATTTTTGTTCTTGCTTGTTTTGGTTTTAATCCTGTATATTCACCTGCAACTTCAGTCATTCTACCATCTAATCCAATTGCAACTATTTCTTCTAATTCTAATTCTCTAAATAATGCAACATCATTTTGATCACCATAACTACAAACCATTACTGCTCCTGAACCAAATTCTTGTTTGGCTGAATGATGCGTTCTTAATTCTACTTCTGCATTGGTTATTGGAACAATTATTTTTTTACCAATATATTTTGAATATCTTTCATCTTCAGGATTAACAATAATTGTTCTACATGCACAAAGTAATTCTGGTCTTGTACTTGCAATAATTATTTCTTGATCTGTATCTTTAATTTTAAATTTCATGTAAACAAGTTTAGTTTGTAAGTCCTCATAAATTATTTCAGCATCTGCAATTGTAGTTCCTGAAACCCAATCGTAATTGTTAGGTCTATTTGCAAGATATACTTCACCTTTTTTCCATAATTTGATGAATGTTGATTGTGTTAATGTCCTATATTCTTCTGAATCTGTTCTATAGTAATTTGCAAAATCACCACTAATTCCTAAATTTTTCATAATTAGAATCATTTCTGCTTCTAAATCGTCTAATGCATTTCTGCATAAATTTAGAAATTCACCTCGTTCTGTTTCTCTCATCCTAATTTTATGTTTTTTTTCAGTATAGAGTTCAACTGGTAATCCATTTCTGTCAATCCCTATTGGGAAATACACGTTTTTTCCAGCCATTCTTGCTGTACGTGCTATCATATCTATTTGTGAATAATGTGCTGCTGCACCAATATGCCATGGTCTACCTGATGGATATGGTGGCGGTGTATCTATTGTGAAATTATTTTCTTCAGGTGTAAAATCATAAATTTTATCTTCTTCCCATTGTTTGAGAATATTTTTTTCTAATTCTGGATTCCATGCTTTTTCTGATATTTTAGGTTCCATTTTTTTTATCTTTCAATATTTGAAATTATATGAGAACCTTTGTTATATCCTTCATAAATGTAAACTCCAACTGCTTCTACATTTTCAGGCATTTTTGGAGCTAATAATTTAATAATTTCACTTGAAAGATTTTCAACTGTAGCTTCTCCTTCTAATAGATATGTTGTATGTTTTGGAACTTGTAAGTCAAACAATCCTTTTGGCCCATCAAAACTAATTTGATAATGTGATTCATCCTCTTTTTTTAAATATTTTCTATTAATGAAAAATTTATGATCAAATTCGTTTACAACTTCTTTAATAATTTTTTTTGCTATTCCAAAATCAACTAATAAATTATTTTTCATTTGTCCTACAAGTTCCACCATTACTGATGATGTATGTCCATGTAGAATTGAACATTTTTCAACTAATGGGAGTATGTGTGCATAATCAAATGAGAATGATCCATCTTCTAAAAATATTGAACCTGTTTGTGGTGATTTATCATAAAATACTATGTCTTGTAATTCTTTAATCTGTGCAACATATTTTGCATGTCCTATTGCCATAACTTTTTCTTCAGGAAAATCTTCTTTGATTTGTTTATATTTTTCAATATCTACATCATTATCTATTACTTCGATGAATCCTTTTGCAGTTTTAAAATCAATTTTTACTTTAGTTCCATTTTTTAGTGTAATTTCATGATTGTATTCATATTCATTTTCTAAAAATGTGAGCATTTGTGCTACTGTTAATTCTGTTCTTGTTTTTAGTAAATTTCCCTTTTTGTCTATATATTTAAAATCTGAATCTAAAATTGTAGGACTTGTAGTCATATGACGTATTTTGATTATGAATACAATATAAATTCTGTAATGATATGACTGAATATAATTTTTTTATACTTAAACTAATGAATTTAAAATTCTAGCAAGGTTGACATCATTTTTTGTAATTCCTCCTGCGTCATGAGTTGTTAATTCTATTGTGATTCTATTGTACACATTAAACCATTCTGGATGATGATTCATTTTTTCAATTTCCATAGCGGCTCTAGTCATAAATCCAAATGCTTGATTGAAATTATCAAATTGAAATTCTTTATGCAATTTATCATTTTTCACATTCCATCCTACTAATTTTTTTAATTCTTCTTTTATTTCTAATTCTGATAATTTTGTCATATTGTATTATTATTATTGTTAGATTAAAAGATTGATGAACTAATTATTTTCTTAATTTATTAATAATTTTACCATAAATTACCTTGCATTTCTAAAATTAATTTAATATCTTTTGAAATGGTATGTAATGTATCTAAATCATAATTTGCATTTGTAAAATCTATTGATGTAAAAGTCGCACCTTCAAAATTTGTATGTCTTAAATTTACTCCACTTAGATTTACATTTCTTAAATCTGAATTTCTTAAATCTGCATAAAATAAATCTGCTCCACTAATGTTTGCATTTGTAAGATCAACGCCATACAAGTCAGTATCCCAAAGTTTTGCATTTGAAAGATTTACATTTTGTAAATCCGCTCCTCTTAATTTTACATTAAATAATATTGTATCACTTAAATCTGCCCCACTTAAATCTGCCCCACTTAAATTTGCATTGTGAATATCTCTATTTTTAAGATCCACTCCCTTCAAATTAGTATTTGATAAATTTCTTCCAATTAATTTTTCATAATCAAAATTAACTTTTGAAAAATTTCGTTTTTTAAAAATATCTTTTGGTTCCATTTTATTTATCAGTAAAATATTTCATTATTATGATGTTTATGACTATTTTCCTTCTATTAGACATGGTTTATGGAAATATATGTAAAATTAATTCTATGATTTAATGTGAGTGATATGGATTTGATGAATAAAATATTATTAGAAAATATTAAAAGTTCTATTTCTGATGTAGTTCCAAAAAAGAAAATAGGCATTGCTTTTTCTGGCGGTGTTGATAGTGCATTAGTTTCAAAAATTTGTTCAGATATGGGTTTTGATGTTGTTTTGCTTACTATTGGTTTTTCTGAATCTCATGATATTTTATTTTCTAAAGAAGTTAATGAATGTCTGAAATATTCTCATCATATTTTAGAAATTGATAATGAAACATTTCCTACAATTACTTCCAATATTCGTAAAGTAATTGCCACTGATAATTTATCTTGGAATGAAAACTGTATTGCTTTTTATTATGTGTCTAAACTTGCAAAAAATTTGAATCTTGATACTGTGATTACTGGTAATGGTATTGATGAATTATTTTGTGGATATAATGGATATCGTGAAGCTTTTTCTGGCGGTGAAACTAGAATTAATGAAGTTATGACATCAAAATTAGATAATGAATTAAAAATGATGAAGGCTGTAAATGTAGTTACTTCAGAATTTAATGTAAAAATTCTACAACCTCTACTATCTGTCCAATTCATAGAATATGCAAAAACTATTCCTATCTCTGAAAAAATTCATAGTTCTGATGATCTACTTCGTAAACATATCATACGTAAATTAGCTAGTGATGTTGGTGTTCCAGAAATTTCTTGTACTAAAAGAAAAAAAGCATTACAATATGGTTCTAAAATTCATAAATTTTTACTAAAAACTAGATAAATTTTTTAATTGTTTTTTGAACTGATTTTTTTACATTACTTATGATTATTGGTGATGCACCAAGATGTTTTTCTGGAGTAAATATTGAATCAATTTCTTTTTCAGTTAGCTTTGATGAAAATGCTTTATCATTTTTAATTGCATCTCTATACTGAATTCTTTTATCATTTGCTTCAAATGCGACTCTTTGAACATCCTTGTATGCTGTAAATCTTGGTATTCCTTTTTTTATCAATGCTTCTAAAACAAATTCTGCAAAAATTTGACCTTTAGTAATATAGAGATTCTCCATGATTCTTTTTTCATTTACCCTTAAATTTGAAATAATTTTAGTCATGGTTTCTAACATTTCATCAACTAAAATTGAAACTGTTGGAATTACAAATCTCTCATTAGCTGAATTTGAAAGATCTCGTTCATGCCATAATGGAATATTTTCAAATGCAACTGCAACTTGACTACGGACTAATTTTGATAATGATGATACACGTTCACTTTTAATTGGATTTCTTTTTACTGGAACTGCACTACTTCCCATTTGACCTTTTTTGAATTGTTCTGCTACCTCTCCAATTTCGGTTCTTTGTAAATTTCTAATTTCTATTGCAATTTTTTCTAATGTTGCACCAATTAATGCTAATTCAAATACATATTCTGCATATCTTTCTCTTGGAACTATTTGTGTGGCAACTTCTGCTGGGTAAAGATCTAGACGTTTTGCAACTCTTTTTTGTACTTCTAGTGATTCTGCTCCCATTAAAGATCCTGTTCCTACAACACCTAATGTTTTGCAAATCAAAATTCTTTTCTTTATTTCTTCAATTCTTTCTACGTGTTTTGCCATCTCTACAGCCCAATTTGCAAATTTTAAACCAAATGATATGATGCTGGCATGTTGCCCATGTGTTCTACCTACGGCTGGAATTTTTCCATGTTTGACAGCTTTTTCCGCAAGAATAGATGCCATTTTTGCAACTTTTGATTCAATTATTTTTAATGCATCTCTCATCTGCATTGAATTACTTGTATCCACTAAATCATTACTTGTAAGACCATAGTGTATCCATGGTCTTGCTTCTTTAGTACATTTTTCACTTAATGCCTCTACAAGAGCAGCTGTATCGTGATCACTTTTTGCTTCTAATTGTTTAATTCTTTTTGCAGTAATTTTTCCTGACATTGATACATTAAAAATATTTTTACCTATCTTTTTTGAAATCATACTTATTTCACTTTGGGATATTGCAGCTGAACCTTCTATTTCTAATTGATAATCAATTTTTTTTTGTTCACCAAAAATATCCATCATTTCTTTTGTACCATAACGGCCATTGTCTATGGGTAGTATTGCCAATATTTTGTTAATCCATCCATAGAAAATAAATCTACTTCTTTTTCTCTGGTTATCTGCGCACAATATGACATTAATCTATATTCTAGATTGTTTTTTAATTGAAAATTTTGAAATTATTTTTGTTTTATTCCTGTATCTGATAATATCCATTCTAGTGCTTTCAAATAACCTTGTTTGAAATTTTTTTCATCAATTGCCCAATCTGGATTTGCTCTTAATTCTGCAAGTAATTGATTTACTTTTTCTGTAATTATTGCTTTATCTAACATATTTTTAATTAAATTCTTGTTGATTTAAAATTATTCTTAGAATATTTATGATGATTTAAATTGGATTGAAAGAAAATTCTACCAATACTTATGTCATCAAGCATTCCAAAAAAAATTGGAGAAAATCAATATCAAATTGATGCTGATCCTAATCTTGGAATGAAAGTTCCTGTAAGAATTTATGCTGATGAGCCATTATTACAAAAGATGTTGTCTGATAGAACCATTATGCAGGCTAGAAATGTCGCTTCTATTCCAGGTATTGTTAGTCATAGTGTTGTTTTGCCTGATGGTCATGAAGGATATGGTTTTCCTGTAGGTGGAGTTGCAGCTATGGATGCTGAAGATGGAATGATTAGTCCAGGTGGTGTTGGTTATGACATTAATTGTGGAGTAAGATTACTTCGTTCAAATTTAACTGAGCAAACAGTTCGTTCAAAATTAAAAGATTTAGTTAATGATTTGTTTAGTTCTATACCTTCTGGTGTTGGTTCTAAAGGTGCAGTTCGTTTAACTAATTCAGAACTTGATGAAGTTTTAGTAAATGGTGTTAATTGGGCTATTGATCATGGTTATGGTTCACCAAATGACTCTGATGTTTGTGAGGAGAATGGTAAAATACCTGGTGCTGATCCAAACAAAGTTTCTGATAAAGCAAGAAAAAGAGGAGCGCCTCAACTTGGAAGTCTTGGTTCTGGTAATCATTTTCTTGAAATTCAAAAAGTTGCAGAAATACATGATGAAGAAGCAGCAAATAGAATGGGAATTAAAGAAGGAACAATTACAGTTTTAATTCATTGTGGTTCTAGAGGTTTCGGTCATCAAGTTTGTAGTGATTACCTTCGTGTTGCAGAACAAGCTATGGAAAAATATAATATTCATTTACCTGATAGAGAACTTGCATGTGTTCCAAATAATTCTGAGGAGGGTGACTCTTATAGAAAAGCAATGTTTGCTGCATTAAATTTTGCATGGAGTAATAGGCAAATGATTACTCATTGGACTAGAAAATCATTTGAACGTATATTCAATCAAACTGAATCTGATCTTGATATGAAATTAGTTTATGATGTTGCACATAATATTGCAAAGGTGGAGAAACATAAGGTTGGTGGCGAAGAAAGGAAATTAGTTGTTCATAGGAAAGGTGCAACTAGAGCATTTCCTTCAAATCGAAGTGAAATCCCTTCTAAATATCGAGATCTCGGTCAACCTGTTTTAGTCCCTGGTTCAATGGGAACTTCAAGTTGGATTTTACTTGGAAAACCTAATTCTATGGATTTGAGTTTTGGTTCTACTGCTCATGGTGCAGGTAGAACTATGTCTAGATCTAAGGCCAGACGAAATTTTACTGAGGATTATGTGAAAAAATCTCTTAATGATAAGGGGATATTTATCAAAGCATTAACTCGAGATGGAGTTGTTGAAGAAACACCTGAGGCTTACAAAGATGTTGATTCTGTAGTTAATGTTTCACATAATTTGGGAATTGCTAGCAAAGTTGCAAAATTAGTACCTATAGGTGTGATTAAGGGTTGAGCGGCGATGATTCTGAACTTCAAAGATTACAAGCTAAACGTTTAGCTGAAATGCAAAAAAATATTTCATCAAGAGAATCCACTGAAGAAACTCGGGAATCCCCTGAAGAAAAAATTGTTAACCCTCGAGATGTATTAATTAAACAATTAGGGTTTAGGGGATTAGAGGTTTTAACAAATGCTGAATCTCAATTTCCTAATGAAACTAAAATGGTGATTGACAAGTTATATGAATTAATTAAAACTGGTGAAATTAATGAAATTCTTGATGGTGGGAAATTGTTGGCATTATTTCGTTCAATTGGATTAAGTGTAAGGATGGATACAAAAATTAACATTCAACAAGACGGAAAATTTGTATCTTTAACTGATAAGCTTAGTAATGCATCTAATTCTAATGATGATGTAGAATGAGTATTACTTTAGAAATTGGAACAAAAAATTACCTCGATGATCTACTCTGTATAAAAAAACATCTTTCTCATATGGAAAGTCTTTTGAATTGCTATGCAAGTTATACTCTTAGTGAACCCTCTTCAAAATTTGGTTGGACATTTTTTAAATTAGAATTTAAATCAAATCTTCAAATTAGTATATCTGAAAAATTTTCTGATATACTTGCAAAATATCAACTCAATGATGAAGCAGGAAAATTTACTAAATTTATGAGTGATTATTTTGTTGCTCGAGGTTGTAATGTAAAAGTAAAATCTGTTACCTAAACTCTTCTTCCTCTTTTTCCACCTTTCTTTCTAGTGGTGTCATGAGGAATTGGTGTTACATCATCAATTCTTCCAATTTTAAATCCGCCTCTTGCTAATGCTCTGATTGCTGCTTGTGCACCTGGGCCTGGAACTCTTGAACCAACTCCACCAACTGCACGAACTCTAATATGAAATCCTGTGAATCCTTTTGTTCTTGTAGCTTCAACTACTGCATTTGCAGCTTTCATTGCAGCAAATGGTGATGATTCGTATCTGTCTGCAGTGACATGAATTCCACCAGAACTGATGGCGACTGTTTCACCACCTGTAAGATCTGTCATGTGAATAATTGTATTATTATAACTACTAAAAATATGTGCAATTCCCCATTTTTCTGGGTCTTCTTTTTTAGTTTCTGGTTGCTTTTTTGTCTCTACTACTGCCTCAGTTTTTTCTACTACTGCCTCAGTTTTTTCTACTACTGCCTCAGTTTTTTCTACTACTGCCTCAGTTTTTTCTACTACTGCCTCAACTTGGGCTTCAATTTCTGACAATGCTTATCAAATCTTAAAGGGTTTAAAAAACATTGATTTTTTAAAATTGTTTTAATTTGGTCACTTGTCTTAAAATCATTCATTATTCATATACTGTAATTTATTGAATAATTTTGATGGCTTCAATTATTCTGTTGGCAGTTGTAGTTGCTATTGCTGTTGCATTGCTAGGTTCTGTATTAATACAATCTCTCACACCGATCAATGATGTAATTTTATTACCATTAGAAAAAAAATGTCAAGAAATTGCTGATGAAGGCTACAAAATCCATACACTTTATCCTGCTTCAAATCCTGATGAACTTCTAGAAGATGATATGAGACGATTGTTGTATCTTGATGATTTATGGATGAAAGAATGTGTTTCTGTTTTACCTGCTGAATCGATTTTTAATATTATAAATAATGTTGAACGAGATTTTTCTTATGGTGAATAATTATCTAAAATGTTTCCATCCTAAATCTTTCAGTATAGTTTTCTTCCCTTTCTTCTCTAGATACACCCCTTTTCCCAATGTTACATAACCAATTTCAATAATTG
>CAJQSS010000005.1 GCA_905616385.1 uncultured Candidatus Nitrosopumilus sp.
TATGAAATAACCCCCCTATTTGGATTCAATTTTTGATAAACAATGAATAAAAAATAAAAAATTAGCGATGTTAGAAATTACGTTGCAACTATATATCAAAAAAAGATGTAAATTTTATGGCACGTATGGGTCTAGTAATAGTAATTGGAGCAATAATTGGTTCAATGGTACTTGCAAATTACGTGTATACACAATATCAAACAAATTTCATCGAAATAAATGCAGGAGAACTTGTGGCGGTAGGACCAGTAGAATACACAGTTACATTTGAAGGTACACATGAAGGCAGTAAAGAAGTAAAACCTGAAAATACATTTGTAAAAATTGGAATTACTGCAAAAAATACTGGTAGTGAAAAAACACTGCTATCAGGGGGGCAATTTTACCTAGTTGATCAAAAAAATCAAAATCATAAAGCAGTTTTTGGTGAATTTACATCAAAAGATCTATGGTTAGAATGGTTAGAACCAAACAAACCCATTGAAGTTACAACTCAATTTGACATTCCATTTGATGAAGATGTAAACTACAAAATCATCATCAGACCAACAAAAGAACAAGCAACAGTAGATACTGCATCAATTTGTTTAACAAATTGCTGATCGATAAATTATAAAAAACAAAAAAAGTGTCAAATTTTATTATAACAAGCGTAGTATTGTATGACTTTTACCATATAACACTCACCATTTTTGAAAAAAGTCATGGCAGCATCTAAAGCCAAAAGAGCAGCAGCAGCAAAAAAAGCAGCAGCAACTCGAAAGAGAAATGCAGCAGCAAAAGCAGCAGCAGCACTAAAGGCAGCAGCAACTCGTAAGAGAAGGGCAGCAGCAACTCGAAGGAAAAATGCAGGAAAGAAAGCAGCTCCAAAGAGAAAAGCAGCAAAACGCAAAGCCGCTCCAAAACGAAAAGCAGCTAAAAAGAAAGCAGCTCCAAAGAGAAAAGCAGCAAAACGCAAAGCAGCTCCAAAGAGAAAATCTGCAGCAAAAAAAGCAGCTCCAAAGAGAAAGGCAGCTAAAAGGAAGGCAGCACCTAAACGTAAGGCTGCTTCTAAACGCAAAGCCGCTCCAAAGAGAAAGGCAGCTAAACGTAAACGTTAAGCTGTCTATGCACCTTTTTTCTAATCTAGCATACTAAGTTTATTATGTTTCTAAATTCGAATTTAGAAATATAGTTAATCTTTACCCGTAAGTTAGTCATTCATTTTCAATTCAGGTAAAACAAAAACTTTGTGTGGTTTAATTTTTAAAATAATTCTTTTCTCATCATCACGTTTAAACGGATAATGGCTACGGCCTATGTATTGTTGAGTTAATTTATCAGCATGATGATATTCAATATCAGAAATTATTTCCACCACAGTTCCACGAATAGTTGTCATATCAAGAGGATTATCATTAGAAGTAACAGAAACAGCTACACGAGGATCACGTAAAATATTTTTATGTTTTACTCTACCTTCTGCAGTATTTACTAAAATGAATCCAGATTCATAATTTGCCCAAACTGGAGACAATTGAGGTGAACCATCTTTCATAATAGTTGCAATAAAAACAAGATTTTTTTCTGAAAATAATTTTATTACTTTTTCATCAATCATGTCTTCATTCATCAGGTTTCATCAATAGAATATTGTTCAAATAATGTTTCAAAGTTAATTTCATCATATTTTTACTTGTTTTAATTCAAAATAACATTTACTAATTGATCGCAATAAAGAAAAAATAGAATGCAAAATAAAAATTATTTTGTATTAGATTTTTCAAGAACGTTAGTCATTGCTCTATTCATAATCTCCATGACTAAGTATTGAGAATATTCTGCAGATTTTTTACCCTTTGATTTACTAGTTTTAGGTCCTAATGCTTTGAGAATTTTTTCAATTTTTATGGATGTATTATCAATGATTTTTGAATATGTCGAATCAAAGTTTTCAGGAGTTTGAAAATCCAATAATTTTGTGGATGTACTATAAAATTTAGTAATTGCTCCTCTAGATTCCTCAATTCTTGCAATCTCAATCAATCCAGAATTTTTCAAAATTTCCAAATGATGTCTAACCGTAGTTAGTGCTTTTTTGAAACCATGTTTCTTCAATGAGACAGAAATTTGATCAGCAGATAATGATTGATGATATAGAATTTCAACAATTTTTGCACGTGCAGGGTCGTCAATTGCACGGGCGTGTCCAGTATTCGTAGTAACGGTACGATTTACTTTAATCTCTTTTTCTAATAATGTAGACATACAAGACTAGATTTCAATCTGATCTAAAAGATCCTTGTATCATATTTTTTTGTCTATTCGCATCAATTTTTGTCTACTTTGATAAACATAGTACCGCTATGAAAAATAGATAATTGGATACAATGAATTTAGTAGTATATCTAATAATAGTAGTAGCACTATTAGAAATATAGTTTAGATATCAAATAAGTGATAGCAGTAATAAAATTATTGTAACAGTTTCAAAAATATAAAAAAATGAAATTTCTAAAACATGCATTGGCAAATTTATCACACATAGGGCATTATTGAAAATATGTAAAGTATGATTCGAGTTGAAAGTTAACTAATAGTCAACATTATGTATAGAATTTAAATTAAAAAGATTGTCCAGTTAATTTTTCATATGCAATGACATATCGTTCAGTAATTGTTTCAATGATTTCAGATGGAATTTGAGGTGCAGTGGGTTCCTTCCCTTCATTTCTTTCATTCTCAAACTGTTTTTGATAACCATTAGTAGTCAACCAATCACGTAAAATTTGTTTATCATAAGATTCTTGAATTTTTCCAACAGCAAACGAGTCTTTTGGCCATAACCTATATTCATCAGGACCAATTGAATCACCTAAAACAATTTCACCATCTAAAATTCCAAATTCTAATTTTAGATCAGCCAAAATAAAACCAACACTATTAGCAATGGTTGCCATTTGATTATAGATATCAATTGATGTTTTTTCCAACCAATGGTATTGTTCTTCAGAAACTAAATTCATCTCTAAAGCTTTTACTTTGTCAACAGGAATATCATGTTCAGATTTAGTAGTAGGATCAAATAGTGGCTTAGTTAATTTTGCTGCAAGAGTTGTATCAGTATTTTCAGGTAATTGTATAAAACCATCTTTCCATCTACCAATCAAACTTCCATAAAAATAACCTCTAACTATACATTCCATAGGAATCATTTTCATTTTTTTAACTAAAATTTTAGTATTAGATTCACGCGATATGAAATGATTTGGAACATCCAGTTTATTGAACCAAAATTCTGCAAATCGACATAAAACTTCACCCTTTTTTGGAATATCCTGACTAAATTTTACATCATAAGCAGAAACTCTATCAGAAAATTGGAAAAGTAGTGAATTTACATCCACATCATAAAGATCCTTTACTTTTCCACTAGTTAGAAACTTCAATTAATTATATTGAATTTTAATAGAATTTAACTGATAGGAAAATAAAGTAGAAAAAATAGGAATTTACTGGATATCGATACCATTCCAAAATGCTACCATTCCTTTTATCTTAGAAGCAGCATCATTTGGTTCAGCATAATACCATGCACAGTCCTTGTTGGTTTTTCCATCAACAGTTACAGAGTAATAATTAGCCTTTCCTTTCCAACCACAAACAGTAGTTAGTTCAGTTTTTACAAAATATTCAGATTTTAGGGAATCAAATGGAAAATAATGATTACCATCAATAATTTCAGTGGAATTACTTTCAGCAATTACAACATTATTCCACATAGCTTTCATATTATTATGCTAATTCAAACCATATTTAATTAAATCTTAAACTAGATTTTTGCTTTTACTTGTTCACGTTTGGTAAAATCAGGTTTAATTCCAAGTGAATCATAATTTCCAGAGGAACACGTAAAGCACATAGAGTCCTTTGGCATTCCTACTGCATCAGCAAGATTTTCAGCATCATTGTATCCCAAAAAGTCAACTCCAATACTTTTTCTAACCATTTCAGTAATCTCATCAATACTCATATCTTTACCATTAGTGAATGTTGCAAGTTCTTCTTGAGAAGGGAAATCAATTCCAGCATAACAAGGGTAATTAATTTGAGGATAAGTAATCAACATGCTAATTTTTTTAGCACCAGCACGACGTAGTGCTTTGATTATAGCTTTAGAACTAGTACCTCTAACTAAACTGTCGTCAATAACTACAACATGTTTGTCACGAATTATTTCACTAATTGGAATAATCCAACGATTAATCTCCACTCTATCACTTTGATGAGGTTCAATGAAACTTCTCAATGGGCCTTTCTTGCTATATCTATCTTTGAGTAGTCCTTCATCAAAAGATACTCCCAGTTCTTGGGCATAACCAAGTGCGGCAGGTCTTGCAGAATCAGGCACAGGTATTACTAAATCAGCATCATTAATGGGAAATTTCTTTGCCATAAATCGCCCAATATTTTTCCTTGAAACGTAAATGTTGTGTCCTTCCATGTTACTTGATGGATGTGCAAAATATGTGAATTCAAATGAGCAATGTGCTCTAGATTTATCATCTGAAAATTTTTCAGTTTCAATTCCATTTTTACTTAATTTAATTAATTCACCTGGAACTACATCTCTTTGAAGAGTAGCACCAACTGCAGTAACAGCAGCAGACTCAGAAGTTACAATGTAAGTATCATCAGATTCTTTATGTCCTAAAACCATTGGACGAAAGCCCTTTGGGTCTCGTGCAGCATACACAGAATTATCATCAGAAATAAAAGTAAAGCAGTATGATCCAACCATCTCATTTTTTAAAATTGAAAGCGCTTTTCCCATTTCACCATTTTCAGAAATTAATGAAACTAATCTTTGTGCAGCAACTAAAGTATCACTTGCATTTTGAGGAGTAAAAGAGCACCCACCAACTAAATTAGATAATTCTTGAGCATTAGCAATTGTTCCATTATGTGCAATACAAAGATCTTTCACTTTGAGGGGTTGTGCATTTTCTAATGTACTAGTTCCCATTGTTGAATATCTCACATGTCCTATAACACAAGGAGAGGAATATTCTTGTGCAATTTTTTTAAATTCTGATGATGAATGTGAAACTAGTCCTATTTTCTTAAATGGAGTTTTATTTGGAACTGCAAATCCCCAAGCTTCTTGACCTCTATGTTGTAAAGCACGTAATGCATCAAAAACCATTGGAACAACATTCTTTCCAGAAAGACTGTAAATTCCTACAACACCACAATTTTCTTTTACTTTAGGCATGCATTACCATCTCCTTTAACGAATTTAACCAAGTTTTTTGTGCCTTATCAACGCTTAGATCAAGGATAGGTTTAGAATCAGCAGTAAATTGTATTGACTCTCCACCAAATTCACCAATAGTTTTGAATGAGACATTATGTTTTTTTAATAATTCTTCTAAATTTTGAAGATTTTTCTTCTCAAAAGTTACTAAATATCTAGAATGGCTTTCAGAAAATAAAATTTTGTCATTATCTAATTTATCACCAGGGACATTTTCCAAAGACACAGTACAACCAATTAGATTGGTCATACAAAGTTCAGAAACTGCTACTGCCAATCCACCTTTTGAACAATCATGTGCAGATTTAATTAATTCAGTTTTAATAATTTCCAATACAGCATTCATATTTTTCTTAGAGTCTGAAAAATCAACAACAGGACATTTACCTCCAATGAATTTATGAATATATTCAGAATATTCAGAACCACCCAACTCATCTTTAGTATTACCAATCATGATTAAACAATCACCAGAATTAATTTTTTGAATCCTCAAAGGTGTCTTATCAATTAATCCAAGTACTCCAATTACAGGTGTTGGTTTAATCGAGCCTTTTGGAGTTTCATTATACAAACTAACTTTACCACCAATACAAGGAATTTCAAAGTCTTTTGCAAAATCAGTTAAACCCTTCAATGATTCTAAAAAGGTCCAGAAAATTTCAGGGTCTTTGGGATTTCCAAATTGAAGATGATCAAGCATTCCAATAGGTTTTGCTCCTGTACACACAACATTTCGACAGGCTTCCTCAAAACAACCAATTGCACCTTCACGTGGATTGATGTAACATTGTTTAGGATTTCCATCAATCTTAATTGAAAGAAATTTACCATTATCTAGCCTCAAAACAGATGCATCATAACCGGGTTTAACTACAGTTCGAATTCCTACCTCATGATCATATTGTCCATAAACCCAAATTTTGCTTGCAATATTAGGAGAAGCAAGTAGTATTAGCATTACTTCAGAATAATCAGATAGCAAGGGGAAAGATTTTGTATTTTCAATATTTTCTAAATAAATTGGTTTTTTTGAAGGTAAATCAAGAAGAGTAGCATTTGCAACAATGTCTGTAGAAATATTTGCAATTGTTTTTCCACTTTTTTTAACATGCATTTTATTATCAAATGTAACATGACCAATTACAGAGCAATCAATTCTAAATTTTTTACAAATATCTTGTAATTTAATTAATTTCTCACTATCAGTAACAATCAACATTCTTTCTTGAGATTCAGATATCATTATTTCATCAGAATGCATATCAGATTCACGAGTGTGAACTTTATCAACATCCATTTCAATTCCAATATCCAAAGAATCGGCAGTTTCAGATACTGCACAAGACAATCCACCACCACCAAGATCTTTCATAGCATGAATTAATTTTTCATTTCTAGCTTCCAAAATTGCTTCAATGATTAATTTTTCAATAAAAGGATCAGGAATTTGAACTGCAGAACGATCTTCAGATTCTAAAGAATCAGAAGCAAATTGAGAACCTCCAATTCCATCTCTACCTGTTGCTCCTCCCAGTAACACCACCAAATCACCTTTTTTTGCATGATTTTTAATTAGATTTTCTTTTTTACCAAATCCAATCGCTGCAACATCTACCATTGCATAATTTGTATAGCACTCATCAAATTCTACTTCCCCGCCAACAGTGGGGATACCCAAACAATTACCATAATCTGCAATTCCAGTAACAGCATTTTTAAAAAGCCATTTTGCATGTTGATCTTTTTCAATATCACCAAAACGTAATCCATCTAAAAGTGCAATAGGACGAGTGCCAGCAGATAAAATATCTCTAATTACGCCACCAACTCCAGTTGCAGCTCCACCATATGGTTCGACAGCAGAAGGATGATTATGGCTTTCAATGTGTGCAGTTATGACATATCCATCACCCACATCTAAAACTCCAGAATCATATCCTTTTTCCTTTATTACTAAAGGACCATCCATAGGCAACATTTTGAGATGTTTTTTAGATGATTTGTAAGAGCAGTGTTCAGACCATTCAGCAGCTACAATTTGTAATTCAGTAGAAGTGGGTTCTCTACCAATTTTTGATTTTAATTCCTCTAATTCATGGGATTCTAGATTCAATTATTAACACCCATTTTTTTTAGTAGTGATTCAAAAATTAATGATGAGGGTTTATTATCGTGAGGATTTATTTCGGATTCAACAGCTCTTTCAGGATGAGGCATCATGCCAACAATATTTCCATCATCGTTACAAACACCAGCAATTTGATTGGAAGAGCCATTTACAACTTGATCATATTTGAAAACAATTTGATTTTTTCTTTCAAGTTGGTCTAAAGTTTCATCATCTACAAAATAACGTCCTTCACCATTTGCAATAGGAATTGGAATTTTTTGATTTAATTCAAATTGATTTGTAAATGGAGTTTTATTATTTTCAACTGTTAGATTAGTCCACTCACACATAAAATTAAGAGAATCATTTTTGAGTAAAACACCTGGAAGTAATCCAGATTCTACAAGAATTTGAAATCCATTACATACACCCAAAATAGGAATTCCTTTTTCAGATATTTTTTTAATATCTTGAATGATTGGACTGTGGGCAGCTATTACCCCGGCTCTAAGTCTATCACCATAGGAGAATCCCCCCGGTAAAACCACAGCATCAAGATTTTCAGGAAGAGGCTTAGCATGCCAACAATAATGAGCATTTAGATTAAAGACATCAGATAATACGTGAAACATATCGCGATCACAGTTACTTCCTGGGAAAACTACAACTCCAACATTCACAATTATTTTTAGATTCAGAGTTATTTAATTTGAGCCAGTCAGATACAAATTTTATTAGAATTGTCAGTCAAGTTAAGCATCAAATGCATCTATTGTAACTACACTGACCATGGGATTGTAAATACGTAATTCATCACAAATTTCCCGAACCTTTGATTGTGCCGATTCTTTATTGTTTTCAGTAATTGTGAATTTTAACATTTTTGCAGTATTAATTTTAGATACATTTTGGTGAGTTCCCTTTAACACTAAATCATTCAAAATTGTTTTTCCTTCAGGATCACTAATTCCAGGTTTATTTTCTATCGTAACATGGACACAATAATCAACCATTATGATCAATAAATTAGAATAGTGGTTAATCTATCTTCCGAATAATTTTATTGTATATCACAATAATCCACTTTGTTTCAAAAAATCTTTTAATTTTTCTTTAGTATTCACATCATCAAATTTATCATCTTGATCAATAACAAAAAGACGCGCTCCATTCAATATTAAATTATGAGGTCCAAGATCTTTAGCATTTTCAATTTTTAAATTATCAATTAAATTAATTATTTCATTATTTGTAGGATACACGCCATTATTTTCTAAGAAAGTTCTTAAATCAATACCTTGAATCCAAGTTCTTTTTTCATCTCTCAAACCATAATCAATGTCAATTTTATCAAAATTGGATTTTATACTTATGTGATTACCAGGACCAAACTCTTCATCATATTTACTAGCACCTCTCCAGCCACGATCAATTGTTTTGGATTGCAGATTCTGTAGTAACCAAAGATTTCGTTCTAATTTTTGATTAAAAGAATTACCAAGACCAGATTTATTTTTGGTTAATAAAATAGGGTCAAAAGAACCAAGATTCAATTTTTCGGTTTCAAGTCGTTGAGAATTTTTTGTAGACTTATTTTCCAAAGGATTTGGATGCTCTAGAAAACAAAATGAACTCATTGAAACCAGAGTATCAAGGACATCTTGAAAAGGTTCATCAAAATGATGAATGATATTCAAGGCTAAGACAACATCAAAATGTTGAACTTCTTTGAGATTTTTTAAATTTTTTAAATTCATTTGTTTGTCTAAAAGAAGTACTTTACGATTATCGTTTTTTATACATAATTCCAATAATTTTCGTTCTGGATTACTTTCTACAGCGATAAAAACTCCAGAAAAGTCCTCAGATAATCTAAATGTAAAATAACCTTCAGCTGCCCCCAAATCTAAAACAGAAATGGGGCGATTAAATTTTTTACAAAACTTGAATATTTCATTATATCTTTTTTCAGAATTTCTATATCCAGATGAAATTATTTTTCCTTTTATTCTGATATCATTGTAAGTATCAATAGAACAGGTTTCAAGTTCAGGAATTTTTTGATGTTTTAGTAATTCTTTAGATTCGTTGGAATTTCTGAGAATCAGAATTAGATCATTTAATTCTATTCGATTAGTTTCTAATTCATTAGAATAATAATCCAAATCATCTAAATTAGGTTCTCTGTCTAAAAACTTCAAATATTGTGCCCGAACAGATTTTCGTATATCCATTCTAAAGTATTTGATTAGGTCAGTAATTTAGATTTCTAGAGTACAAAATTAGGGTTAGATAGTTATATCAGAATAATTGAACTGAATATAACATGGCAAGAAAAGAAAGAATGAGATATTGGAAAGTTACTGCAGAGGAAACAGATAATTTTGATTATGATGAAAGCAAATTACTAAATTGGGAAATCAAATGTATCAGAGAGCCTGAAGAGGAAGCACATTTTATTGGAGTTTTCATGTATAGAAAGGGAACAGCATATGATTATGAATCAGTAAAAGGAATATGTTATTTTTACAACAACATAGATAGAAATGAACTTCCAAAAATTACCAAATTTCTTCAAAGTAGATTTGGAGGTAAAGAAATGGAAAAGGGAGACAGAATAATTCTAAAAGATTCAAAACAAATATTCTCAAGCAAAGAAATAGGAGCATTAGCAAAAGAAATGGAAACTGAATTTAACACAAAAGCAATCATATCTTTAGAATTTGAAGATATTTCAGCTGAAGCACTTAAAGAATTAGGCTTGCCAGAAGCAAAACTATTACCAATTCCAAAGTAGAAAAATTCTTCCAAAAAATATACATTTTCATATATCATCAGATAAAACGATACCAGATGGCAGATTTAGAAAGTGTAAACAAACATCTTGAAGAATTAAGAAAAAGGTTACTTCGAATTGTTTTAGTAATTGGGGTAATTACAATGGTTCTTCTAACTTGTCATGCAGAACCAATAGAAATAGGAGAAGTTACATTATACTACCCACTGCTAGAACCTCAAAACAATATTGCAGCTCAAATTACTAACCATATGAAACAAAATTTAGTACCAGAAGGAGTCCAATTAATTCAAACAGCTCCAGGTCAAGCTTTCTTTGCTCAATTGTATGTTTCAGCTCTTGTAGGAATGGTAATTGGAATGCCAGTTATTATCAGAGAGTTTGTAGGGTTTATCAAACCAGCATTAAAGGAAAATGAAATTAATGTTAGTAGAAATATTTCATTACCGGCTTTAGGATTATTTATTGCAGGTTGTATATTTTCATATAATTTTGTGATTCCATTTATTTTAGAATTTTTATATAGATACGGGGAATCAGCTGGATTAATTACATTCCTAAATGTAATGGAGTTTGTAACTTTTGTATTACAATTTTTATTGGCATTTGGATTTTCATTTCAACTTCCACTTGTAATGTATGCAATATCAATGTCAGAAATGGTAGACAAAGATTTTTGGAGAAAAAATGCAAGATACGCAATTGTTATCATAATAATTTTTGGAGCAGTCATCACTCCAGATGGAACAGGTGTAACAATGATGCTTGTTGCAGGTCCAATGATAGGATTGTATTTTGTAGGCATGTTATTCATCGAGCGTAAACAACGAAAAAAGTTGAACATTTAAATCTGAAATCAGACAAGTGTGAGTATAATGTTAGGAAGTACTGAGATTATCGTATTAGTGGTAGTAATTGGCGTACTAATTTTTGGTGCAAAAAAGATTCCAGAACTTGCAAAAACATTTGGTAAAGCCAAAGGAGAATTTGAGAAAGGAAAAATTCAAGGAGATAAAGAACTCAAAGACTTTAAAGGCGAAATAGATAATGCTGCCAAAGATACCGTAAACAAAGATAATGCTGAGAAAGACAACGTTACCAAAGATAATGCTGAGAAAGACAACGTTACCAAAGATAATGCTGAGAAAGACAACGTTACCAAAGAAGCAAAATCAGATTAATTTTCACATAAAATAGTCAAATCATTCAATAAATTAGAATAATTTTCAATTAATTTTGATTTGTCAAGTACTTTTGGAATTTTCATCAATCCAGTTAATTTCAAATCCACATCAATCAAAATTTTAGTGCCTTCAGGAATTTCAACAAACTCCTGTTTGATGTAACTGCCCTTAGATTTTCCACCAATTACATAAACCTCATGTAAAACAAATGGTGTTGCAACATGTTTAGACATTAGTACCAATTCTAAATCACCTAATTTCAGATGCTCTTCAACTACGGCAGTGTTACCCCTAACTGAGCGAATTCTAATGGACGGAAAATATTGAGGAATTAATTTTTCATAATCCTCATAATTTGAAAAAATCTTAAAAACATCTTTTCGTTTTGCATGAATTATTTTTTCTAAAGAAAATGCAGTCAATGGTATTTTAGAAACTACCCCAACGAGGGTATAAATCATGATCTATATCAAATTGGTCTAAACATTTTCCAACGCCATGATTTACAATATCATCTATTGTTTTTGGTTTTGTATAAAATTCTGTAACAGGGGGTAAAATAATCACACCCAATCTAGAGAGCTTCAACATATTTTCTAAATGAATTGCAGACAAAGGAGTTTCTCTAACCATTAAAATTAATTTTCTGTCTTCTTTTATTGTGACACCAGCAGATCTTGCAACAAGAGTATCATCATAACCATTTGCAATTGCAGCCAACGTCTTCATACTACATGGAGCAACTATCATACCATTAATTCTATGAGTTCCACTAGAAACACTTGCAGCCATATTTTTTTCATCAGAAATATTTGTAGCAAGAGATTTTACATATTCAATAGTATAATCCGTTTCCATGGAAATACATTTTTCTCCCCATTCAGACATTACCAAATGTGTTTCAATGTTTAATTTTTTTAATGTTTCAAGCATTCTAACACCATAAATTACACCAGTACTACCAGTAATTCCAATAATTAATTTCATTGATTATTCTGGAAAATAGTAGTATTTACAATAGACTTTTGATCAGAACAATTTTTAAAATTATCATGCGACATTTTTCAGTACCCCCTCATCATATGTACAATAATTATCAGATAAATAGCATGATTATTAGTCATAAATTACAAAATATAAAAAAAGATGTTCAAGTAAATTAATTCAGAGCAGGCTGAGATCGATACTAGATTTGACCAATTACCTTGAATATTTTTTTTATAGAAACTAAGCCTATGAATTACAAAAATAGATATGAGCATAACTTCACAGGGTTTAAAATTTTATCAAAAAAGATGTGTAGTAATTGTAAATAAAAAGAATCCTAGCCTATTTCAAAAATAAATTTTTAATATAAAATAACAACAGGATCATATATCTTCAGAAACATCATGCTCTAGGGATTCATTAGATTCTTTTTCTAATTTTCTACGTTTTAGCCATAATGAAATTCCACCTGCAAGCATAGCCGTAAGTAAAATTACACCTGCCATTTGAAGCTCAAAAGAGTAAAACATGATTTTTCATAGATAACAATTGAAAAAAACATTGTGGTCAATTACGATCTATCAAATCAAAAATTTTACATATATTAGATGCCAACATTTAGGCATAATATGATCAAAAGTTCTGAGATCAAGAAAATAGTTAATGATTATTCAGATGTAAAAATAGGGGTACTAGGAAGTCATTCCGCCTTAGAAATTATGGATGGTGCAAAAGATGAAAATTTTGAAACAACTGTTTTTTGTCAAAAAGGCAGAGAAGGACCGTATCAAAGATTTAACAGAATTGCTGATCAAATAGTAATTTTGAATAAATTCAAAGACATGGCATCTGCAAAAAATCAAAAGATGTTAAGGGATTCAAATACAATAGTTGTTCCACATAGATCCCTCACAGTCTATTTAGGATACAAAACAATTGAAGATTCATTTAAAGTTCCAATTTTTGGAAATAGAAAATTATTCCAAGCTGAAGAAAGAACTGTAAAGAAAGGACAGTATTATTTGTTAGAGAAGGCTAGAATAAAATATCCAAAATTATTCAAGGATCCTAAAAGAATCAATAAACCATGTATTGTAAAAGTTCAGGAAAAAAAGAGGCCGTTAGAAAGGGCATTTTTTACAGTATCATCATACAAGGACTATAAAGAAAAATCAGAAGTAAAAATTAAACAAGGCATAATTGCAAGAAAGGATTTACAAAAAGCAAGCATAGAGGAATTAGCAATAGGAACATACATGAATTTCAATTTCTTCCATACCCCCATTTCAAAACAAGTTGATTTTATTGGAATTGAAAGAAGGCTTCAAACAAATATTCATGATTATAATGCATTGCCAGCAAAAGAACAATTAGAAATGGATATTGATTTACAAAATATTGAGGTGGGTCACACTCCTGCAAGTATTAGAGAGTCATTACTTGAAAAAGTGATTAAAATGGGAGACAAATTTGTGGCAGCTGTCAAAAAAGAATATGCACCAGGCATAATTGGACCATTTTCACTTCAAAGTGTAATTACAAAAGATTTAGAATTAATTGTGTATGATGTATCACTACGAGTTCCAGGAAATCCAATAGTTGCAACAACTAGCCCATATACAAAATATCAATACGGTCAAACATTTGGAGTTGGAAGAAGAATTGCAATGGAAATCAAACGAGCACAAGAAGAAGACAGATTAGATGAAATAGTTACATAAAATTTAAAAAAAATATAATTTAATAGAAATAAAGAGGCGTAAGCCCACTAAATTGCAGAACATTAAGAGATTTCCTCTTGTGGTCAGTCGTCTAAACGCCTGATTGCCTTTTTTCGTTCTGCGGGGCTACGCAAGTTATTCATTAGTTTTTTGAACTAACGACATCATTTATTATAAGACATACAACTATTTATCATTATTATATAATTATTTCAATAAATAATTAATTTTATGTAATTTTTATTATTAATTCATGCCTATGAAATCCAATGATAGTGATAACTTCTATATTTAGAACGGAGAAAAACTCTCTTGTTAATTGGTTAGATAGGGAAATATGTTGAATACCCTTCATTCTAATTTCAGATGATTAAAGCGGTTTGACATCTGAAATGGATTGCTGATACCAATTAACATTACAAACTTTATTGTGGGGAATTAATGAATAAAAAATATGAGTAAAATGATATTCATTAAAGAAATCATAAGCATAGCAAAAGAACCAAGACTTTGTCCAACATGTCAAAAAGAGGATAAATTAGAAAAAGATTTGATCAGAGAAGAGAGATCATGTGGAAAAACAATTCTATGCACAAGATGTGAAGCATTGATTGTAATAACAGCTAATAATTTGGTTAAAGTTGAATTATCATCCATTAAAGGAGATACCATTATGCTAAAAGAGCCACATTTAATTCGAAAAGTTACTTACTGATCTTTAGACTTTGCAAGTAATTCCTTAATCACGTAACTTCGGACATTGGCAAATTCCCATTCTTTCAAATCAGCTATTTTGCATTCTTCCTTAATGATAAGCCCCGCAAGACCATCACTCCAAATATGACGCTTTAAGTCATAAACTTCAATAATTTTGCCATGTTTTGTAATTTTGATTGCACCGTGACATCTTTTGATTATTTGTAAAGCCACTCTTTTGTAGATTTTTTCAAAATTTGCCATAGTGGAAACTTGATTCCACATATGAAAAAGGTTCTGATTTAAAGTACAATAACAATTTACAGATAGCTTTTGTGGATTATATTTTTCAGGAACAAAATTTAACCAATAGTTCTCATGGCGGCACATTGCTTGTTTCCTTTGCTCCAACATTTACAAGAACAAGAAACAGCTTTTCCAGTTTCCAAGTCTTTAACGACTTTATGAAAAACTCCTTCTCTAATTTTTGATTCAATCGTTATTGTTTCATATCTATCAGGGTCTTGATCCGAGGTAACCAATACTAATGTCAGTACACTAGCTGATAAAAATATTACAAAAATCCATACACAACAAATGCATAGATACCATAACAATATACAACAGAATAATCACAAAGTGGTTGCTGATGATTAATCAAACTCTCTAAGCTATACTGATAAAATGATGAGCATTGCCGAATTATGAAGCATATTAAAAATATCTAATTATTCATGATCATGACCACAATCACATGAAGGGTCATCACCATGTGGTGACCTCATTTTGTCAACTAATTCATCATGAATTTTAAGTAAATCAGTAACTTGGTTTTTTAGTTCTTCAGTATTCCAATTTTCTTGTTGTAATGTTCTAACAGTTTCAACAATTTCAAGATCAACATTGAGAATGGTATCCATTAATTCTTCTTGTTCATTCATAACAAACAGTCAAAGTACTGGGAAAAAAACTATTCTAATTCAATATTAAAAATTATGCTTCCATTTGTTCTTTAAGTAATTTTTTTCTAACCAAAATTGGGATTTTGTAATATGCCCCCAAAGCCATAGCATCGGAAGCTCGATGATTTCGTAAGACTAGATCTTTTTTGCCAGTAAAGTAAAGATTTGCCCTTAAGACATCACCACTCCCATAGATTTTTACTTTAACCAAAGTTATCTCATTTTGTTCACAAATTTCTTCAATCATTCGATAGATTGAAGGTGTCGGTTCACCTTCAGTGTCATCAAAACTAGAGATATGTTTTGCAACTTCGCCAGAAAATGCACGCATATGAAATTCTTTTCCATTATCAGCCTTCATAACCACCATTCCTTCAACAGCATAAGGATCAACAAATCCAACATAGTCAATTTTTACAGAGTCATAATCAGGTTCTGGCGCTTGATCAATATTCATCGTTTTACGCATAAACTTTGGATATATTGTTTATAAAGATAGCAAAATTTGTAGATCAAAAATGAAAATAATTATTTAAAATCCCGATCGTTATTGACATACAACCCCAAATTATTTAAAATCCCGATATAAGGTAGCTTAATGTCAACTAATCCAGAAAAAGCAGTTTCGTATGTTCTAAGTAAATACGTTACAGAGTACATGGACAAGGATGTTCTGAAATTAGACATGGATACACGAACAAGAGAAGCTGCAACAATGTTACGACATTATGAAAGAGATGATATCATTGTAATTGATAAACAAAAACTTCCAATAGGAATTGTAACAGACGAAGATATACTCAGTAAAGTGAGTGATGCAACTGTTTACGCAGAGGCAACTACATTAAAAGAAATAATGAGTCAGCCATTAATTACAATAAGCGATAAATCAACATTACAAGATGCCTTGTATAAAATGCGGGACAATAACATTAGAAAACTTCCAATCATATCAAAGAAAAATCAAGTTGTAGGAATGTTATTTCAATCAACAATTGCAAATGCAATTAGAGATGCAACTGCCACTACCCCCCGACTTTTAAGCCCGCCAATAAAAGCAGTATTAGGAAACTTAGGATTTGTATTACAATTTGCAGGGGTATTATTACTTGTTCCAGCTGTAGTTGCAACATTATTAGAGGATACAGTTACTGCTTCAGGAATTTATTTGACCACAGTTCTTTTGTTAGTTACAGGGTTTTTCCTAAATTCGTATGGAGAAAAAGCAAGTCTGAATCTACAGCAGGCGTCAATACTAGTATTTGCTAGTCTGTTTTTACTATCATTATTTGGCACCATACCATATCTTTACGTATTTCCAAGTGATGAAACACCAGGAGAAGTATTTGCAAATGCATTCTTTTCAAGTGCTGCAGGTTTTACCACTGGCGGGATATCATTATTTGATGAACCTGAAAAATTGTCACAAAGTTTCACGTTTTTCCGTAGTTACACACAGTTAGTAGGAGGAATGAGTTTCATCTATCTTGTAATGACTGCATTCTATCCAGAATCAAAATTGCAAGCAATGCGTGGATTTATTTCAGGAAAAACACTACACATGAAAGAATTATTTCTTACAATTACAGTTATTTTTACAATTTATATCGTAATTGTAGCTTCCTTGTTGTACATATTTGGAGAGCGAAATATTATTGATAATTTCTCGTTGGCGATGAGTACACTTTCAACGGGAGGATTTACACCCACATCGACAATTTTGAATGGTTTGTTATGGCAGGAACATGTTGTATTAATGGGTGCAATGATACTAGGGGCTCTACCATTTACATTCCACTATGCTTTTGTTAGAAAAAAATTCTTGTCGCCAAAACTAGGAAAAGAAGTATTAACATATTTTGCAATTTTAGGAGGTGCAACTATTTTATTTGCAGGAATTAGTGGTTTGGATCCAATGCAAAGTGTATTTTATTCAGTATCAGCTAGTACCACTGCAGGGTTACAAATGGAAAGTTTAGCAGGTCTTAGTGGGGGAGCGCATACAATTCTAATTATTTTGATGTTTATTGGAGGATGTGGATTTTCAACTGCAGGCGGTCTGAAAATTTTTAGATTATTCCATCTTGTAGATATCAAAGCATATTTCTCAAAAATAAAAAGAAGTGAGTTATCAAGCCAAAGTAAAAAAGAACTCTTATCAACTTTAATTATTCTTGCATTATTCCCAACCATATCTGCAATTACAGGAGCACACCTTGCAGCAATAGAGGATGTACCATATCAAGATGCATTCTTTGAAGCAGCAGGAATAATTACCACAGGAGGATTATCAGCAGGAATAATTGATTCAGATACTGACCCTGCAACAATGGTAGTTTTAGGATTTTTAATGATTTTTGGAAGACTAGAGATTATTGCAATTATCTACATATTTGTGCCTAGACTTAGTTAAGATAGGATTTAATTTAATTAAAAAAAGTGATGTGACAAGAGACAAATATGAAAACCAACAATAAAGGTAAAAAATTAATCATTGTGGGATTTGCATCAATTGTAATATTATTTCTATTATATGGTAGATATCAAAACCCTGAAGTATTTACACCCAGTGCCTTAGAATCAATTCAAAGAATTGCTTTGGGGTTTTACATTACGATAATCATATCTTTTGGAGGAATTGCTTTTGGAATGTACAAATATCATAAAAGTAAAGTGGAAAATAAAGGTAAAGACATACTAACAATAATTGCAATCACCACATACAATTCAAAATCACGTAAAATTTTTATTACTATTTTTATTACGTATGGAATATTTTTTTCACTAGTTTCTGGAACATTGGTTTATCAACCAGAAGTAAATTTTGTAACACATTATGGAGCAACAATTCCATCAGGATTTATTGCACCGTGTTGTGACGGCCCAGGGTATATGCCAAAAATCATCATATACCTCACAGAACATGTAGGATTACAAATTATTCCAATAAATTTAACATTACAAATTATAGTATCATATTTAGTTGCATTAAATGCATCAATTGCAATTAATGCATATGCAATTTCTAAAAAGGGTAGAGGTATGAGTAGTGTAGGTGCAGCAACCGGTTTATTTATTGCATGCCCAACATGTGCAGGTACTTTTCTTTCAATATTTATTGGAACTGCAAGTGGAATTGGATTATCAGTAGTATTAACACAGTTACAGACATTGTTCATTGCATTGTCAATACCAATTTTGATAATTACACCATATATCATGGCAAAAAAATTACAAAACTCAGATGGAAGCTGTAAAATAAATTTTAAGGACTGAAGGATTTGACTTCAGGAATTTTATAATTTCCAATATCATATCCGTCTCTTCGAAGAAATTTCAGAGTTAATTTGTAAACTAATTCATCGTGATCTACTGCTTCTAATATTTCAGTCCATAAAATTTTATGATTTTGATCAATCTGTTTTTTAAAATCAGGATTTAGTGATTCAGCAATTGCCTTACATTCATCCATGGTTTTCCCATTTTTATAAGCACGAACACGTCTATCGCAACTATCCATGACTAATTCAAGTAAAAATTGTAAATAAACCTAGTTTACAAGTACTTCAAACAAATACTAGATAAAATAAAAATAAAAAATGGGAATAAAAACAACTGAAGAATATGTAGATTTTTTTTTAAATCTCAACATGGGAAAAGAAGTCAGTTTGATAAGTTTTGTCAATAATGAAAGAATGGTATTAAAAGGAAAATTACAAAATAAAATAAATGAAAAAGAACCAATAAAAAAAGGAATTATGATTTTAGAGGGATTAATAAAAGAAATTGGGGAAAATGGTGAATCAATAGTTTTACAAAAATATCAAAAGAAAAGATGAAGATAAATGGATAAAAACTCAGAAATTATTAAAACAGAAATAATTAGAATTCTTAACGAAAATGGCAAAATACGAGCAACTGAATTAGCTAAAAGAGTGATAGAAAAGGTAGGTAATGAAAAAATAGTATACAGAGAAATCAGTGCATTAGTAGAATCAGGAGAAGTAGAAAAAAAAGTTCACAGCAGAGCCCACATAGAATATGAATTAATTAATTTGTATGAGTCAGTAAACAATCAACTTAAAAATTTACATAAAGAAATTAATATAATATTTGAAGAAATAATGAATTTTGAAAATATAAGTCAACAAGAAAAATTTTCTTTTCATGAGAGACTAAGATCTATGATACACCTAATACACATTGTACAATCAACAGATGGAATAATGAAGTTGTTATCATATTATCCTACATTTAAAAAAGATAAAATGTTTCCACAAATAAAAAGAAAGATAGATGATTGTTGGGAATTAATAATGAATAATATATCACATCAGACTGAGGAAGATTTTTTAAATAAAATTCTTGAAAACCTACGAGTAAGTCAGATGGATTCAAAAAATGTTAATTAAGAATTTTTTAATTTTTCTAAAACAATTTTAAAAATAGCATCATTATCAAGCAAGACATATGGTAAATTATTTTCATCACAGGCCTGGCCACTTTCAGTATCACGAGTAACAAGGATCATATTATTTTCTTTAGCATAATTAATTACAGAATAATCAGTTCTTAGTTTATGACCATCAGTGCGTAATTTTTTAACACTGTATGCATCAAATCCTAATTCCTGAAGTTTTTCATCCCAGCCATCATCCATTTCATCGATAAGTATTTTCATATAATTTTGTAATTTATTTATAATATTAGTGTAGTATTCATAATTCTCAAAAAAATTAGGACTGAACATAGATAATTTTTAAAATAAAAATTTCAAAAGATCAAGTACTTATTTCTAATAAACGGGCAATAAAATATGGATGAAAAAATTGAAGATAAATCTGAAAATTCAAAGAAAAATCATTTGATATACTATAGATCACTAAGTAAAATAATTACAGATATAGAAACAGAAATGAGTCAAAAGGGAGAACCTGCAATTCAGGAACATTTAGCCTCCAGAATCGAGGCAATAGAGAAAGATAGAAAACGAATCAGAGAGTTATTTCCAGATATAAACAAAGAGGAATGGAATGGCAACTCCAGCTGAAAAAAATCACAATAAGCACCTAGACTTATTGCACGATTACAAAATACATTTAGTAAAATATGTTACAGAATTAGAAAAAATGGACCAACAATCAGAATTTTTAAAAAAATGGAATGAGACCACAATAAAAGACAGAAAACAAGAAATTCAAGTAATTGATAAAATTTTAAAAAATGTAATTAGATTCTAATTATGAGATTTTTGGCTTAAATCATATAGACTTCTACATATGAAATCTACATGATCAGATGAAACACCATCAATCCAGATTAGTTCCTCATTAACACTATAATCATTAAATGAATTTTTACAATTTGAATTTACAAATTCTATTTCATCCTGAATTAATTTTTTAATTTCATTTTGTTCAGATTTTGAAAACACATAGTTACATGTCATTAGATCCACAGTGATAGAGGAATTACCATGTGCAGGATTTATTTTTGATTTGATAAATGGTTTATTTTGTTGCTGACATTCTCGATAGTGTCGATCATATTCAAACATTTTAGAATCTGCAAGATATTTGTGAAAAGGCATTAGAATTTAAAAATACCCAATACTTATGATGTGACTAAATATCAGTAGTAAGTTTCTTTATTTTTGTAATTAATTTAATTTTAGTACTCATTGGAGTTTCAGGTTCCATTGTGAAAAATACAATATTTCTTTTTGTATAAATGACTAATTGAGATACCTTTTCTCTTTCAACATGAATATATCGTACCTTTCCTAAAGAACGATCAAATTCTTTTCTCATGGTTCTTCTTTGAGCTACCTGTGCACAGAAATGTTCTTCTTCTTTTTGAGAATTAAGACTAGTCTGACCTTTTTTCATAATACCTTCACGAATATGTCCTTGAGCATCAATAATTGCTGCAAATCTCATTTTAGAATTTAACCCAACAATTTCTTGAATGATTTTTAAAAGATCAATCTTTTTTTTAGCAACCATTATGAATCAAAAAATACTAGTGGTAAATATAAGCTATTAAAAAAATGAAAATAATTATGGATCTATAGTAGATTTATGTCATTTATTAATCAGAAATAGCGTTGTAAAATGGATGAAAACAGGAGTGCCATTAATGATCATAGGCGGAAGTATGTTCATTTTAGGATTAATGTTATTTTATTTAATAGATGGAGGGGAGATATTAAAATTTATTAAAAATATGGGCACATTTGTGGGTCTAAGTGGGATAGGGGTTACTGTAGCTGGAATTTTATTATATTTAATTAAGAAAAATGAACAACCAATAAAAGAAAATTATGATATTTGAATTTAATTGGAAAAAATAATAATTTTAAATTTATGTGATAATTAATTCAATAAATAAATTATAATAATACATAAAAATATATTTTATAAATGTCTAAAAAATCATGGATTGGAGGAATTTATCTTAAAGAAGAAGGGGGTTATCAAATTATTTTAAAATCTTTAGTTCATTATAAAAAAAGATTACAAACAATTCATGCAAGTCCAGAATTAAAAGAAGCTGCTGCAATGTTTGCACCAGTATTGCAATCACAAGCAAAAAAAAGAATTCCAATTATTGAGGAAGTGAAAGAAAAAATGGAGCAAAGTTTACTTAACATAATATCAGTACAATCACTAGAACAGGATTTAGAAATTTTAGTAAAAGCATTAGAATGTCGTCAGGCAGATATTAAAAAAGCTGAAGATACAGGTGCAGAATATTTTATTAAACTATTAGGGAATATGCAAGAAGCAAGTAAAGATTTAGAATCAATTAAAATTGGTCTTGTAAAAATTAAACAGTATTCAGAATAAATCTATAATCCTTGTAAATACCAATCCAGATAAGGCAAAAGTAATTTACATTGTTTTTTTTTCTCAATCTCATCTGTAAGATTGGTTATCTTTTGAATTTTACCTGTGAGGTATTCAATTGTCAAATTACTTTTAAATTCATGCATAATTTCACCTAAAATTCTTAAAAAATCATCAGAATTTATGCCCTCAAAATCATTTAAAATAGTTTTAATTTGGATTTCTAAAGACATGCTAACAATTGTATTTATTTTATTTGGCAAATTTAAACAATATCATCATTATTCCAAGTTAACCTAAATTTTCCAGTTACTCGAAACATATGAAATTTAGCACCATTTTTAAAAATTAATTTATATGATTTATGAGAAGTATCTTCAATTTCTAATGAAACATCATCTTTTTGAGTTTGGAAAATTATTGGATTAGTTGAAATTTGTTTCCATTCATTTTCATCAAAATCCATATAGAATTTGGTATAAAGTAATCCCATTAAATTATGATAAAACAACCCTGAATAAATAACTAGATAAAATTTTACTCATCAGGAGCATATTTTGGAAGATTTACCTGGTGGTAACTTACAATTGTGGGGAAAATTAACTCATAGTCTACATCTTTTTTAATAATTTTAAAAACATGAAAAATTAATTGTTGAATCATTAAATGTTCATCACGATACAATGTTTTTTTAGGATTTTTTATAGAATCCAAAATAGTGAACCCACTATCCGTTTCAAGAAGACTTTTGAAAAGGGCGGTTGCAATAGATATTTTTTCATCAACATCTTTGTGTGGATAATCAGAATCCAATCTATTAATTTTTAATTTTAGATCATGAAATGTTTTATTGGTATTTTGTTCAAGACGTTGCTGTGATTTTTCAGCATAATTAGGAGTAGGAACATAAAATTTCATGTTGCCTTTATTTTCTACAAAAATTATACCCTTATTCAATAGAGAATCCCTAGATTTTTCAAAAGTTGTTTTAGCCATAAACTTAGGAACAATTATTTTCACTAGAGCATTATGATGTGATTCAGGGTTATTTTGAATACACTGTAAAACAATTCTTTCACGCTCATAGATGTTAAAGTTGGGCTCAGAACGATTTATCATATCTAGGTCGACCTATATTAAACAGGTTGACTATTAAATTTTATTGTTTAGGAATAACATTATCGAAATAATTCTAATTCTTGTAAGATTTTACTCATTGAATGTTTCCAACGCCTCATTGCATCAATATCATGGGGCCTATTATCTTCCAGATCTTTCTTTTCTTTTAGTAACTCATGAAATCGTTTATTATCAATTCGGACCATTTCAGCTAAATTGTAAATTAAATGATAATTTAAGTTCTAAAAAAATAAGTTTTAACCTAAATCCACCAACATATCAGAAGAACTAGACATATTAGAAAATAAAAATAGATATCTTTTATCAAATTGACAACAAAATATGATGATGAAATATTGGAATTATCTACACAGTGGATTAGTATGGATGAGATAGTTAAAGATCATAATGAAGATAAACAAAACATAATTCAAGCAGTCAATAGACTTGAGAATATGGGTTATTTAGAATCTAGAAATATTAAAAATATAATTTTGTATAAGAATCAAAATAAAGTTCAAGACCATATACAATTTTCAACAATGATGGAAACGTTTCTAGTAAATCAAAAAAAAGAAATTGAAGATATTAAAATTATTCCCACAATCATGTTGAGTGATGGAAGTCAATTTGGATTTAGTAAAAAAGGTCTAGAGTTATTGGAACATGTTCAAGAGGAAATAGATAGAGTCCACATGATAATCACTAGGACAGATTATCAAGATAAAATAAGAACATTACAGCATCCAATTGCACAACAAAGAATAAAGAAATTAGAAAAACATATCAATAAAATTATGAATGTAATGCTAGATACATACAAAGATGTACGCTCCAATGTTATAATACAAGAATACTTTCAAAATCACACAGATGAATTAAAATTTAGAAAGTAATTTAAAAATAATTTTACTGTAAAATAAGAAAGTTATTCTTTATCGATGAATTCGCCAACACCAGGTGGGTCGGGAGCCAATCCTTTTCTTTTTCTAATATCAGCAATGGCACTTGTCAACATAGATTTTGGAACTTCAGTCCATTCCTTAAATGACGTATTCCATGTTGCACGTCCTGCAGTTTGACCCCTCATAGCTTCAGATAAGGTGAAAGTTTCAGAAGCAGGAATTTCACCAATAACAATACTAGATGCACCTTTTTGTTGCATATCTAGAACCTTGCCACGTTTACCAGAAAGTATTGTTGCCACATTTCCAACTAAATCAGTTGGAACACGAACTTCAATAGCTAATGTTGGTTCTAACACAGCAGTACCTGCAGTGAGTAATGAACCCATACAAGCTCTACGAGATGCAGGGCCTAATTGAGACAAACCTCTGTGTGCAGTATCCTCGTGAGGAACAAAGTGAGTGAAGATAAATTTACAATTTCTCATTTGTTCTTTACAGAGAGGGCCTTCTTTCATTACATCATCAAATCCAGAATTAATAGAATCAGTGGACTCGTGAACAAATTGAACACCTTTTGTTCCATTAATCAAAACATTTCCACGAGAATCAAATCTCATTACTCTTTTAATGGTATCAGTATCCCATCCAGCACCCTTTAACAATTCAGCAACAACTTTCTTATCTTTCATATCGCTGATTTCACCAGTTCTTAGCATATGTGCAATTGCAGGCTCTAAAGGTTCTACTTTCATGAAAATCTTATTGTGTCTGTTTGGGGATTTTGCCATAACGGGTTCACATCCAGATTTCACGGTTTCTCTATAGTTAATCAAAGGTTCAGAGGTAATAATGTCACATTTTGCATCTTGAATTCTATGGGTTGCGACATCTAAGTGTAATACACCCATACCTGCAACAATTGTCTCACCACTTTCTTCATCAATTTTTACAATTAGATTTGGATCTTCAATAGTTAGTTGTCTTAAAATTTCTACAAGTTTAGGTAAATCCTTAGGATGTTTTGGCTCAATTGCAATTTGAACAACAGGTTCTGAAACATATTTGACCCCTTCAAACATTGGGATGTCTTTAACAGATGACAAAGTATTTCCTGCACGACATTCAGTTAAACCCAATAATGCAGGAATATTTCCTGCCCCTAGTTCGCCAACTTGTTCTCTTTGATTACCCATAAAGAAATTAACAGATTGAACTCGTCCCTCTCTTTTCTCATCTATAATGTGAAGTGTTTGTCCATCTTTGATAGTTCCAGAGAACAATCGTCCAATTGCAACAGGACCTGCTGCAGGATCCAATACCATATTCACAACCATCATAATTGTTGGACCATCATCTTCACCAGCAAGCAAAGCTTTACCAATATCAGATTCTAAATCACCTTTCCAAATTTGTGGAATTCTATATTTGATAGCATCTTGTGGTGCAGGATGATGTTTTACAACCATTCCAAGAACGGCATCAGCTAATGGTGCTTTTTCTACAAGTTCTGGAAGTTTTTCATCAGTATATGCATCAATTACATCTTTGAAGTTAATTCCTCTTTCTTTCATTAAATCAGCATTAATTGCCCATCTATCTTTAGCTGAACCAAATGTAACACTTGAATCCTGAATAGATACTTTCCATTTTTCCTTGTACTCAGGTTCAGCATATGTGTCAACTAATTGATTAAAGGTAGAAACAACGTCTGCTAATTGAGCCTGCATTTTTTCAGGAGTCAATCTTAGTTCTTTGATTAATCTATCTACTTTATTGATAAACAAAACAGGTCTTACTCTTTCTTCAAGTGCCATTCTAGTTACAGTTTCAGTTTGAGTCATAATACCCTCTACGGCATCACATACAACTACAGCACCATCAATTGCTCTAAGACTTCGAATTACCCTCCCACTAAAATCGACGTGTCCAGGTGTATCAATCATGTTAATTACATATTCTTGATCTTTTTGAGAAAACAGTAAAGTTACATTTGCTTGATAAATGGTAATTCCTCTTTCTTGCTCTTCTTTATCAAAGTCCATTGCAAGTGCTTTTCCAGCAGCTGAGGGTGCAATAATTCCAGAATAAGCCAAAAGACTATCACTCATGGTTGTCTTTCCATGATCAACGTGTGCAATTACACCAAAGTTACGAATATTCTGTTTATTCTTGATAATTTTCATAACTTCTGCAGTTGACTTGAATTTTGTCATTAGTCCGAAAATCTGACGAGCATTATATAATGTATGTGATATTTAGTCGTGAAATTGCATTATTAATTTTTTAATATCTACATTACATAATTTTAAAATTAAACAATAAGGATACAATATAAAAAAAATGATCGAGGTCTATCAAATTTTAAATTTTTCTATGATTTTGATTTTTATTACGATTGTTTAAGATAAAGATATGGAAATTTCTGTGGGTCATACTCCTGATTCTGATGATGCATTCATGTTTTATGGAATGTTTACAGGAAAAGTACCATCCACAGACTTTACAGTAAATCATGTAATTGAGGACATTGAAAATTTGAATCTTAAAGCAACTAATCCAGAATTAGACGTTACAGCAGTTTCAGTTCATGCATGTGCATACATTCCAGGATACACAATTTTAAGAAGTGGTGGAAGTTTTGGAATTAATTATGGTCCAATAGTTACAGCAAAAAAACAAATGACAATTGAAGAATTAAAAAAATGTAAAATAGCAATTCCAGGTAAAATGACATCAGCATTTTTGTTGCTACAATTAATGATTGGAAAATTTGACTATGTTGAAATGAATTTCAGTGATATCCCTAAAGCTGTTGAATCAGGAGAAGTAGATGTGGGATTAGTAATTCATGAAACTCAGTTATCGTATGAACAAGAAGGAAATGTAAAAATTTTAGATGTAGGAGAATGGTGGGATAAAACCACAAATGGACTACCAGTACCATTAGGAATTAACGTAATGAAAACAGATTTGGGTATGGAGACAATCGTCAAATTTGATAAATATCTACAAGCATCAATTGAATTTGGAATAAAGAATTTTGATGATGCCTTAGAATATGCAATGCAATATTCCAGAGGAAAAGGAAGAAAATTAATTGAAAAATTTGTAAAAATGTATGTAAATCAAGTTACAGTTAACATGGGAGATCCTGGTGAACAAGCCATTAGAAAATTATTTGAGATGGCTAAAGAAAAAGGATTAGTGCCAGATTTTGAAATCAGTATAGCCACCAAGTAATTATAGAACAAAAAAATAATTACATCATGACAGATGAACTTGAGGGAGACGGAATTGGGGGAGCAGTTTTAGAAATTTTAACAGGAAGTGCTTTTAGATTACTTGTGAGTCACACTAGAAAAGATAACAAAGGAGATTACGGAAAAACAGAAAAAATAATCATGGGCTTGATTAAAGAATCAGAAGATGGACAACGTCCAGAACAAACTAAAGAAGATTTAGAGAGAGCATTGAAAGGTAAATTTGTCACATGTAAAGTTCAACATAGGGATAAAAAAACAGATGCACTTGTTTGTAACGTATTTGTTCAAAGACCGCCAGAATAGTTAATTTATTTTTTTAAATAATTTTAATATACATTAGAAATTAATTTTTCATTTTTTCTAACCATGTTTTTAAAAAAATATGATGTTTTTCACCAATCAAATTTAAATTGTAACCAACCTCACCTTCTTTTTTTATAATTGGAGTAAGAATTCCTTGTTTTTTCATAATTTGTAAAGTTGGATTATTTTTGAAGGGGTAACCAGGATCTTTGTTTAAAATTTTGAAATATTCTTTACCCTTAGTAGTTAATGTAAAAACAATATTTTGTCGATCAATAGAGTCAACAATAGGTTCTAAAATCCAATCATTTACCAAGTCAGATAAAATCAAATTATCATTAGATTTATTTTCAGTTATTCCCACAAATATTAAAAAACTATAGACTATATGAAATTTGAATAGGATTATTTACTTTAAAAATTATAAAAACAGTGGCTAATGATGATACCAACGGGTTCTATCTGATTCCTCAATTTGATGATATTTTGCCGAATTTTGAAGCCCAATATTTTAAAGCTGAATTTGATTTGCAAGAATTATAGTAATAGTGCCATACACAATTAAAGAAAGTGCAAAAATAAAACATCCCCAATTTACAATTTTTTCATATTTGAATCCACTTCTGTAATCAAGTAAAATTCCTCGAAGCCCATTAAATCCATGAACAGATACTAAAATCAATATTAATTCTAAAAGTAGCGCATAAGTAAGATTTTGATAGTTAGAAATTACATATTCATATGATAATGATGCTGCAAAATTTCCAGTTGCAAATCTAACAGAAATATGCAATGCAACTAATCCTATAGCACCTAAAGCTGTACTGTAATGAATTTTTCTAATATGACTTTCTCTTATTCTCAAAATTTGAAAAACACATCCAATGCACAGTATAATGCTAATGCAGAAACACCCATGGTGACATAAATACACAATCTATTTTTTTTGCCCATTGATTGAATTTGATATGGATAATCAGGTCGAGTAGGAGTTCCAATTCCAATTCCACCTTGATTTAACATCAATCTAATTCCATTAAGACAATGAAATGCAGCTAAACCAATCATTACAGATAAGACAACAAAACCTAATGGAGAATATGTTAAAAATAATAATTGTCCCCAAGTCATTCGATCAAGAATAGACATCGCATGAATTACATGCACAATAAAAAATACTAATAAATAAATTCCAGAAATTCTCATAAGTAACCATGAAACTCGGCTTATCCCATAACCTGTTGGATTCAACCATGTTCTAATTCCCTTTTTATTTTCTTTATTCAGACTCTGACTAATTTTAGGCAGTATATAGCGTCAGATTACTTTAATTCGCTGGTGCCAAAATCATATAATACAGATAAACTGGACATTGGTCATGGCAGATAATGTATGTGATTTTTGTAAAGGAGCAGGATCAAGTTCAACAAATGTATGTGTCTATTGTAATGGAACAGGAGAATGGAATCAAGCTGCTCAATCATATGTAAAAAATCACATTTGTCAATGTATTGTATTAGATAGAAAATTCTGTCCAGTGTGTAACAAACCATGCCATCATGATACAAGTCTAAATCCAAAACAAACAATTGATTCAGGTTATGGCGGAATGTCAGTGCCTGGAATACCAATGTAATGAAATAAAGACTCAAAATAGAATTTTAAAAAAAATAAGAATAGCCAATTAATTAAAAAAATAACAGAATTTCACAACAGTTTAATTACAACATGAATCGATGAAATTTAGAAATTATGTCATACAATAGAGAAGATAGAGAAATGTTTGATGCAAAATGCGGAGATTGTGGAACGGATTGTCAAGTACCATTCCAACCAAAACAAGACAGACCCGTATATTGCAGAGAATGCTTCCAAAATCACAAACCAGAGCCACGACAAGGTGGTGGTAGATTTGGTGGAAGATCAGGTGGAAATGATAGAGGTTCTAGATTTGGTAATAGAGATGAAAGACCACGAGAAATGCATGACGCAAAATGCGGAGATTGTGGAAATGATTGTCAAGTACCATTTAGACCAAAGGAAGACAGACCTGTATATTGCAGAGATTGCTTCCAAAATCACAGATAACATAAGCAAATTGTTTTGAGAAAACACTCAGGACTTTGTATCTTTTATTAGAATCAAAATTTAAAAACTCACGCAAATTTTAATTAAAAAAATAAAGATCAAACAAAAATTAAATTCCCTAATATATGATGGAATTTAATAAATTTCAAAGAATGGTTCTAGTAAATAAAAAAATTTTAGCAGGAGGAATGTCAATGGTAATTGTAGGATTAATACTAACCATAAACATCAATGCTACAGTTCCAGTAGGTCAAGCAGGAATGACTGATGAAGAAAAGCTTGATTTGATGTTAGCAGAACAAGAAAATGAAGATTATAACACATTAGCAGGAATTTTGTTTGGTTTAGGATTTTTACTAGTATTGATTAGTTTTGGAGCAAGAAGGAAAAAAGGTAAACCAATAAAGAAAGTAGAGAAAAAAGCAGAATAATTAAAACATTTTAATCTTAAATTATTCTAAAAAACTTGATGATTCAAGCAGAAATTAGCATATATCCAATTGCAACAAGAACTACCAGCGTTAGTTTTTACATTGCAAAAGCAATTGAATCAATTAAAGACATAGAAAATTTAAGATATTCCATTAATTCAATGGGCACAGTTTTGGAATCTGTGGATATTGATACAATCAATAGAGCAGTAAAAAATATGACAGAAACAGTTCATAATTTAGGGGTTAGTAGAGTTGAAGTAATAATAAAGATTGATTCAAGAAGAGACAAACAAGTGAAAATGGAAGAAAAAATTGAATCTATTAAAAAGCAAATGAGTTAAAATTTTTTTAAAATTCCAAAATGAGTATTTCTTTGTGCAGGTATACGTCCAATTTCTTTTACCATGGTAGCTAATTCATCAACAGATGAAGTCGTAGGTTTACCAGCTGCACGGTAAATTTCTTCAGAAAATGCAGTTCCTACCAAATCACTTCCACCATTAGATAATGCAACTTGAGCCAATTTTTTTCCATATGCAACCCAATAAACAGAAATATTGTTTAGTGTATTTGCAAGCATTAATCTAGATAAGGCAGTTATTCTTAAATCATAAACTGAAGAGCATTCATTGTTCACCAAATTGTCTTGTTCTAATTCAGTATTATCCAAACTGAATTTTAATGGGATTAGTGTTACAAACCCATTAGTTTTCTTTTGTAATTCACGAATTTTTATCAAATGATCAACGATATGTTCAGGTTTTTCAATATGTCCATAGAGCATAGTGACATTACTTTTAATTCCCATATTATGGGCTTCTTCAATTACATCAAGCCACTGTTGACCAGTACATTTACCTCGTACAATTTTTCCACGAACATCAGGATGGAATAGTTCTGCACCCCCACCAGGCATAGAATCTAATCCAGCATCCTTTAAACGAGATAAAATTTCTTTAGTAGAAATTTTTGTAAGTTTAGATAAATAAAAAATTTCAGCTGCAGTTAATGCTTTGATATTTAATTCAGGATAACTTGTTTTAATGGTCTTCATCATATCTTCGTAATACTCTAAAGGAAGTTTGGGATGAAATCCACCAACAATATGGACTTCAGTTGCACCCATTTGCTTAGCAATTCCAACACGCTGTTCAATTTCTTTAGGAGTTAAGGTGTATGCATCATCCTCATCCCCTTTTCGATAAAATGCACACATTTGACAACTTGCAGCACAGACATTAGTGTAATTCATGTAATAGGATGCTGCAAAAGTTACAGTATCACCGACTAATTTTTTTCTTGTAGAATCAGCAACTGCACCAAGTAAATGTAAATTATCATAATCCATCAATTCCATACCATCTTTGTAAGATAATTCATCACCAGCAAGAGCTCTATCCAATGCCTGAGAATCCCCAACAAGCTGTTCTAACATACTCATCAACTTCATTATGATGATATATTCCTTATACTGTTAAGAAATAAGTAACCAACCCAATGTAAGATATCATGGTACTACCATTAGTAGATGAACACAAACCAAAATGCTACTTGTGTCATGAAGGTTTTGAAGATATTGAAAAACTAAGAGAGCATCAAAATACAAAACATAGTGAATTCTTGGAATCTATTGAAAAGAAACCTACAAGAGAACCAGCACCAGGCGACGTTACAGTATTTTAGATTTTTTCTCTCGTATTGATTTTAGAAGTTCTTGAGCAGTGTCTTGAGATATTTGTGCAAGATCATAATGTTTGTCAATAGATAAGGCATTTTTAAAATAAGCAATTGCTTCTTTTAGTTGACCCAATTCAGCCAAAGAAAGTCCTTTGTATGCAAGAGCCATAGGACATTTTTTATCAATTTTAAGAGCCCTATCATAACAAGATATAGCATCAGAGTATTTTTTATCTAAATGAAAAGCAGATCCTTTGTTTACTAATACATCAATATTGTCAGGAGATACATCAAGTGCCTTATCATATGAACGAATAGCCAATTTTATTCGACCTAGATTTTGTAGAGTTGTGCCCTTATCAATTAGAGCATGAAGATTTTTTGAATCTTCTTTCAATATTAAATCATAAAATATCAAAGATTCTAAAAAATTTTCATCATCAATACAATCATTGGCTTGTGAAAATAATTCATCTATGTTACTATTCAATACAGATGGTAATATTTTATCAATAATATAGTGATCCTCATAAATGTCTAGATGAATTTCTTCGTTTAAAACAGAAATTAACTTTGACATAATAAAAATATAAAATATTTTTAATTAAAACCCAAGTGATTTCAATATAACCTATCAAAAAGGATAAAATCAATTAATCACAAATTAGTCATGAAAATAATAAAAAGTAAAAGAGGATAAGAAATCTTTTACTTTATGAACAATCACTACAATTAGGATCAACACATACTGGATTATGTTTTCCATCTCTTGTAGGATGAGCACTATCTCTTCTTCTTTGTGTTCTAGTCATAATCATTATAGGACATTATAATTAAAAAAGCTGATCATAAACTACAGATTATCATGAGGCAAATTTATCTCTAGGATCAATTTTTAATGAATTATTAAAACAATCAATAGATTCAGCATATCGGCCCAAACTTCTAAGAACAATTCCCTTATAGTTCCAAAGATCAGGATTTTTTGGATTTAGTAGAAGAGCCTGTTCAAAAAAATCTAATGCTTTATCAAAATCACCAGATTCCAAAAAGGATTTTCCTCTTAATACAAATTCTTCAATATCATCCATAATTTTTATAATTTTTATTTGTATTAAATTTAAAGAGTAAAAAATGAGAAAATTAAAATGTATTTAAACAAATTTACAAAAATTCATTGAAAATTTAAATAATTTTTTACCAATACAGTGTATGACTTTAGATACACTAGATAAAAAAATTCTTAACAATCTAACAGTAGATGCAAGGCAATCTGCAAGACAATTGGCGTTAAAATTAGGAGTTTCAACGGTCACAATATTATCAAGAATGAAAAAATTAGAAAAGGAAAAAATAATTTTGGGGTATGCTGTAACAATTGATCATGAAAGGATAGGATATTCTTTGACAGCCATTATTGAAATTATGGCTAAAAAGGATAGAATTGTAGATATTGAAGAAGAAATATCAAAGTTTGAAAATGTTTGTGGAGTGTACGATATCACTGGGACTACAGATACCATAATTATAGCAAAATTCAAAGAAAGAAATGAATTAAGCACATTTGTAAAGGGCTTAGCATCAATACCAAATGTGGAAAATACAATAACACATCTAGTTCTAAATACTGCAAAAGAAGATTTCAGACTAACATAGGAAAAACATAATGGATGAATTTAAAATTATTGTAATTTTCTTAATAATATTTGGAACAATACAAACATCATATGCAGAAACAAATGAATTAGTAGTTTCAGATGAAGAAAAAATAATTTTATTTACAGGGTTCTCAATTGTAGTGATTTCAATATTCTTATTTCTAGCAAGAGACGTCATTTTAAGGAAAAAAACATCATACGATAAACAAGAACATGAATCAAAAAAAGATAGAACGTATGAAAAATATCATTCAGGTTGGGGAGATGATTATGAAGAAATTGGTAAACGGGGAAATAGTAAAGAAGAAAATGAATTTAGAGAAAGTGTAGCAAATAACAATTTACCAAATTATTATGATATCCTAGGAGTAGAGATTAATGCAACTGCAGAAGAAATAAAGAAAAATTTTAGAGAATTAGCAAAGAAAACACACCCAGATAAAACAAAAGATGATTCTGAAGAAGAGATGATAAAAATCAATAAGGCATATGAGGTGTTATCAGATGAAACATCAAAAGAAAGGTATGATAAATATCTAAAAAAAGATTAGGTTAATTCTAATTTTATAATAATCATACTAAGTTCAATTGAATTTGGCGTTTGTACACTATTTGTTAAATTAGTAAAAATATCAATAGGAGTAATTTTTCCTTTAAATTCAATTTGACTAGAAATTTTTAATTCGCCAAACTCAGTATTAGGACCAAGCATTTTTTTTGTTAATAAAGGAATTATTGTAAGATCATCAATATTGCCTTTCATCTTATACGCAAATTTTTCGGAAAAATAAACGCCCCCACGAGTTGTTGGTTCATTTACAGGTATTGAAGAATTTTCAATAGTGACACTAAGTATATCATATAATGCATCATTTAGATGAAGAGTAAATTGTGGAGAATATTCAGCATTATACTTCATTAAATTTTCAAGCAGAACAGAATCCACAGACATTAAAAAAAATGTAAAAAGTAATTGTATTGAATCTTGTGCTTAAGCACAATAGATTATTAGCGGATTAAAATTTTAAAATAATTAAAGAGTATTCTGGATCACCTTTAAAAAGTCAAATTATGATCGAAGTATAATGCAACAATTTGCAAATACCCATTCAATGAGAAATGAGATTCTAAGTCAAATGGCACAGAATGGATTAGAAGATGATTGTTATGTAGAAATGTTAGATTATACAATTGATTTATTTGAAAGTCAAGGTCTAGGAACAGAATATTATGGATATCATAACATCAATCACGAATTAGAAGTAACATATGTATCACTATTAGCTATAAATCAAGAAAAAATTCAATTCACAGAAGAGGATAAAAAATATCTATATGTTGCAGCGCTGTTTCACGATTTTGATCCTCAAAAAAATGTAGATAAACCACATGAAAAAAGTGTTTTAGAGTTTATTTTGAGAGATAAAAAACTTCGTCAATTTATGGCAGATGCCAAAATAGATTTAGAAATAATTAAAGTATTGATCTTAAGAACAACATATCCGTGGAGTGGAGATGTAAGAAAAGAAGCAGAAAAAGAAATTAAGAAATGTTTTGAAACTTCAGAATTAACAAAAAATGATCAACAATTACAACAACATATTATGGAAATTGGATGGTATCTATCAGTCGTAGATAGAATTGGCGGTTATGCATTAGGAGATTTTACAAAATCTATGGAAATGGCAAAAATGAATGCACATGCACTTGCATGGAGACCATCAATAATTATAAGAACTGCTGTTGCATATTTTGAAGAAATATTGAATAAAGAAACAGTGATGTCAAAAGAAATTCTCAAAGCATTACCAAAAGAAATGAGGAAAAATTTCTTTAATACAGTTTTGTCCTTCATGAGAATTAGACAGCAAGAAGTAACCATTCAAGCAGATTATGCATATGAGAATCTTAAATTAATTCCAACTATTGAAAATCAAAAACAGCAAGCAGACCCAGAATTTATTCAAACACTATTTGACATATTTTTGGAATTACCAAAACCATTACAATTTGGAAAAGAAAATTTTAAAAAATCAATAATGGAACCAGAAACAATAATCAATACATTAAGATTAAACGATAGTAACGGGGAGGTAGTGGGATTCTCTAAAGGAGGACCGCTGGAAAAATATCAATTACGTGAAGAAATAAGAGATGAAAATTATGGTCTAAAAAATACTATATTTTTAGAACCTCTAGCACTAAAAATGGGATACTGGGGATTACGAGGAGGTAGTGAAATGAGACACATGTTTATCATGCAAGCACATGCTATGAAATACAAATATTTGACAAGTTTTGCTTTACGTGATGTAATTAAAGCAAGAATAGACAAAGAAGATGCAGAATTTGTCGCATTGTTTGATCCTGAAAGATGGGATTATTATCGAATAAAACTTTAAGAAAAAAATAAATTAAAAATCCGATACGAAAAAAGTCGTTACGGAACAGAAAAAATGAGATCAGATGTTTGCCTATTTGTAAAAAAAGTTCAACAAGATCTCGCTAATATAACAATGAGCCTAATTGAACTATGACAATAGGATATTGTGTAAAGTGTCGCGACAAACGAGAAATCGGTAGTCCAGCACCATACACCATGAAAAATGGAAAACCTGCAATCAAAGGCACATGCCCTACATGTAGTACAGCCATTTTTAGAATTGGTAGAGGATAAAATTTTCAGTAGAAAATTTAAGTCGGCCAATCACTAGTAAGGCCATGCCATAGCGAAAGCAATGGCGATGGATCTTTTTCTATTTCTTGAGTAATTCTATTTTTTAGCACGAAAGAAAAATTTTCTAAAGCATCAACTCCGCCATCAGCATAAATTTCACCACCGATTTCAGTAATTCTAGCATGTTTATCAGGTAGTTCTAAAGAATTAGGATTTTGTAGACAAAATGTCATTAGATCAATTAATTCTTCTTCAAGCATCATATCCATAAAAATTATCAAAATAGTATTCCTAATGAATCTTTTTTAGAATTAAAGAAAAATTATTCCAAAAGCTTGTGCAAGTATTGCAATTATAGTAGCAATTACAATTTTTTTCCCAAGACTTAATTTTTTTAAGGATTCAAATTTCATCGCATTAAAATTTATAAAAATTTTCATTAATGTGTTACCATCAGGATAATTCAGAAAAACGATTACCTACATAGTCCCAATTAATAAGATTCCACCAGGCATCAATATAATCAGATTTTTTATTTTTGTATTTTAAATAATATGCATGCTCCCACATGTCCAATCCAAGTAAGGGGGTTTTTTGAAGAGTCCAAGGACTATCTTGATTAGCAGTTGTAATAATTTCAATTTTATGATATGTTGCATTAAAAACTAACCAACACCAACCACTACCTTGAATTGACATAGCCATTGCTGAAAATACTTTTTTAAAATTATCAAAGCTATCAAAATAGACATCAATTTGATCTTCCAATTTTCCTTCAGGAATTTTATCACTGTTTGGAATCAACGTCTCCCAAAATAATCTATGATTTTCAAATCCACCACCAAAAAAATTGATTGCAGATCTTCCAGATTCAGGAATTGTAGTTAATTCAGATAAAATTGCAGAAATATATTTCGGATGAGATTCAGCACCAATTTGGGCAAGAGATTTGTTTAGTCCATCAACATATGCTTGATGGTGTTTTGTATGATGTATTTTCATAGTTTCAGCATCAATAAATGGCTCTAATTCATGATATTCATAAGATAATTTAGGAAGCTGGTAAAGGACCATACAATATACAAAGATAATCCACATATAATCTTCAAGTTAAAATAAAAATATGAGAAAATTGGGGACTGTGGATTTAGAAATATTGAGTCTAGCAATTAAAGGAAAAGGAACATTTAATGAAAATAATTTAGAAAATTCAGATTTAAAAAGATATGGTGTTGGAAAAATTTTAGATGCATTAGCATCATTAAAAGATAGAAAATTTATTTCATTAAATAGTGATGGATCATTTACCATTACTGAATTAGCTCGAGAAATACTTTGGAGTTCAAATATTCCAATATGGGGAAGAATACTAAGATTGTTACAAATAAAATCATGTAATCTAAATCAAATCATAGAAGCTCTAGCAATTAATGAAGATAAAATTATACATGAAATAGAACAATTAAGAAAAAATCAACTTGTTTTAATGTCACCACAAAGACAAGACGATAAATTAATTAAAATTTATGAGATATTGCCAGAAGGAATTCACAAAATAGACAAAACAGAAACAGAAGGATTCGATCAAATTAATTTTGGAGAATCAAGATTAAATGGAGAAATTTTAGAAATCATAGATGAAATAAAAGAAGAAATTCAAATAACAAATATTCCAGAATCTGAAAAAAATAACATCATAGTAAAACTAAACAATTTAAAAAATAGACTTGAAATATAATTTAGGAATTAAATTTCTCAAAGTATTATTGTGGATGAGAGCACAATTCAGCTAAAACACCATTTAATGATTTAGGATGGATGAAAGTAACTTTAGTGCCTGCAGAACCAGGTCTAATTTTACCTAAAAACTGAATTCCACATCCTTCCATTCTTTCTACTTCACCTTCAATGTCATCAGTATCCAATGCCATATGATGAAGTCCTTGACCTTTTTTATCAAGAAATTTTTTAATTGGACTGGAGTCATTGGTGGGTTGCATTAATTCAATACGTCCATTTTCTAATTCAATTATAGCAATTTTGACACCTTCAGATTCTACAGTTTCAAATTCAACATGGTCTGCACCCAATGCTTGTTGATACACTTTTGCAGATTCTTCAACATCATTTACAGCAATTGCAATATGATCAATTTTCATCTAAAAGACCTCTTTTGGACGATATTCGCCAAATACTTCACGGAGAGTATTACTAATTTCGCCAGTGGTTGCAAACGCTTTGGCAGCTGTAACAATGTAGGGCATAAGATTTTCTTCAGTAGCAGCAGCACTTTGCATTGCAGACAATGCTTTTTCTAATTTTTTAGAATCCCTATCTGCACGTAATTTTTTGAGAGCCTTCTTTTGTTGAATCTCAATTCTACCATCAATTCTAAGTAATTCAGGTTGTTCTTCTTCTTCAGAATATTTGTTGACACCAACAATAATTCTATCTTCGTTATCAGTTTCTTTTTTAAGACGATATGCATTTGCTCTAATTTCAGATTGGAAAAATCCTTTTTCAATTGCTTTAACAGAACCGCCCATTCTTTCTATTTTCTTCAGATATTTCCAGACATCAGCCTCAATTTGATCACATAATTCTTCAAGATAGTATGAGCCTGCAAGAGGATCAGCAGTTTTTGTAATTCCACTTTCATGGGCAACAATTTGTTGAGTTCTAAGAGCAATTTTTGCAGATTCCTGAGTAGGAAGTGCAAGTGCTTCATCTCTTGAATTAGTATGAAGTGATTGTGTACCACCTGCAACAGCTGCCATAGTTTGAATTGCGACACGTACAATGTTGTTGTTGGGTTGTTGTGCAGTTAATGATTCACCGCTAGTTTGAGTATGGAATTTTAATTGTAATGAACGAGGATTTTTGGCATGAAATTTTTCTTTTAGAATTTTTGCATATATTTTTCTTGCAACTCTAAACTTTGCAACTTCTTCAAAGAATTCAATAGTACAACAAAAGAAAAATGACAAACGAGGTGCAAAGTCATCAATTTTTAATCCTTTATCCAAACAAGTTTGAATGTATGCAATTGCGTTTGCCAAAGTGAATGCTATCTCTTGTGTGGCAGTGCAACCAGCTTCTCTCATATGATAACCAGAAATCGAAACAGGGTACCATGATGGAACTTTTTCTGCACAAAATTCAATCATATCACCAATTAATCGCATAGAAGGTTCTGGAGGATAAATGTAAGTATTTCGTGCAATGTATTCTTTTAAAATATCATTTTGAGTTGTTCCTCTAAGTTCAGTACTTTTGAATCCTTGAGATTCACCAACTGCAATATAGTATGCAAGTAATGTCGATGCAGTTGAATTAATTGTCATAGAAGAACTAACTTTTCCAAGAGGAATTCCTTCAAAAGCAGTCATCATATCCTTAATTGATGTAATAGAAACTCCAACTTTTCCAACTTCACCCTCAGCTTGAGGAGAATCAGAATCATAGCCAATTTGAGTTGGTAAGTCAAATGCCATACTGAGACCAGTTTGTCCTTTTTCAAGCATAAATTTGAATCTCTCATTAGTTAGTTTTGCATCACCAAATCCAGAATATTGTCTCATGGTCCAGAATCTTTCACGGAACATTCCAGGATGTATACCTCTAGTAAAAGGATATTTTCCAGCATCTTCAGTTGGTTTTTTCTTTGGAGATTTTTGATAAATGCGTTTTACAGAATATTCGGAATCTGTAAATATTTTCTTTTCAGGTGCCTTTGATTTTGTGGATTTTTTTGTTGTCATGATATTACTTTAACAAAGATTTTGTAATTTTGTCAGCAGCAGCAAATGGATCTATTTTTTTTGATTGTAATTTTTTAAGATAAGTAAAGAAAGTTTTATCAGATTCTAGCATTTCATCAATCTTTTCTTTGATGTTATTTAAAACAATATCTTTCAATTCTACTTCAAATCGTTCCAAATCCTTTTCAGTTTTAAATTTCTTTTTAATGACCATCATATCTTTTAGAGTTTTTGCAAAAACAGCAATACCGGAATTCTTTTTTACAGATGTTTTTAAAATAGTGGGATTTCTTTTAGAGTCTCCAATATAATCACGGACTGCATCAAAAAGTTGATTGGTTCCAGCAAGATCACTTTTGTTTACTACATAGATATCGCCAATTTCAGTTAAACCAGCTTTAATGGTTTGAATACTATCACCAGTATTTGGATTAAAAACAACTACAGTGATATCTGCAATATTAGAAATTTCAACTTCAGTTTGTCCAGCTCCAACACTTTCAATAATTATTGGGTTAAAACCAGCATATTCTAAAACTCGAATACTATTTCGTAATGAGCGTGAAACAGCTCCAGTTGCACCTCTTGATGCAATACTTCGAATATAGGTTCCAGAATCAGTGGATTCACTCATTCTAACTCTATCACCCAAAATAGCACCTCCAGTTACATGACTAGTAGGATCAATTGCCAAAACAGCAGGCTTGGTTCGTAATTTTTTTAATGAAATGACAGTTTTGTTAATTAAAGAACTTTTTCCAGATCCAGCAGGTCCAGTAATTCCAATTATACTTGAATTACCAGAATCTTTAAAAATTTTTTTTAATAATTTTTTTGTTTCTTTTTGATCATTTTCAACAATAGTAATTGCTTTTGCTATTGCTCCGCGTTTTCCTTTTTTTAAATCAGAAAGTAAATCCATTATACAATAAGATTTAGAGGGTACAATAAAATCTTGTATGTGATCTATGAGACATCATAGATAGTATTTGGAATAGTAGTATCAAGTTCATGAATTTCAGTTTTAATTTGAACATGACCAAATTCTTCATGTTCAACTTCCAGAACTATTGGATGAATTGACCAACCATATTTTGGCTTACTTGTAAATTGGACAATTTCTATAAATTCAGAATCTGTAAAAGATTTTTGAAATGAATTTTCCATTCCAAGTATTTCAAGTACAACTGAGGTAGTTTTATCAGATTTATCAAGATAAGAAATTTCAACATAACCGGTATCATAATAAATTGCTTCTAATTGAAAATTTTCACGAAGTGGGTCCTTATCATCAGTAGCACCACCAGTTAAAAATACAATTGCTAAAACAGTAAAAACACCAAGAAATATTGGAGGTCCTAATTTTTTAGCCATTTTTGAATTCTTTTCGCATGGTTCTTAAGAATTTAGAATTAATTCGAATTCGTTCTAATGTTTGACTTTGTGTTCTTTCAGTACCAGGAGTAGGATTATTTTTAAAAAATAATTTAATTTCGTTTTCCATAGAGTCATCAGCTACACCAGCAATACTAGCCACAATACGATTAAACAGTGGATTGCCATGTCCAACTTTTTTATTGATATTTTTCCAATTTTTCTTTAACCATGGCCATAAAACTTTCTCACCATATGGATTACCAGCAACTTTCATTATTGGTAATTGCATGTTTTGAGAACGAACTTCAGGAGTTTGAGAAAAATTAAGTGTTCTAACAAGTAATTTTTTATCTTGAAATCCACACATTGCACCTAAGAAACGAAGTTTTTCCTCCATTGTTTTGGCATTTGTATATAATTTTTTTAATTCAGCAAAAGTTTTTGAATTTCCATTCCAAGCTGCAATGGAACAGGTTGTTTCAATCAAATCAGGAGATAAAGAACTAGGAGATTTTAAGAATTTTTGATATTTTCTAATTGCCTCATCAGTAACAGAATCATCATTCATTTTTCCTAAAACAGCTATTGTGAATGTACGTAATAATGCATCAGTATGTTTATCAGATTTTTGTGGTTCCCATCCAAGATTGGATAATATTTTTCGGAAGTAATTGATAGCATAACTTCGAATTTCTTCTATAAATTTTTCATCAAATGCACGGAAATATAATGATGCCAAATTATGTGCAACATTAACAGATGCAAGGTAACTATCTTCATCAAAATATGCATCAGAGAAATCAAGATAATTTCTAACTTGTTCATCACCTGAAACACAAAGAGAAAATAAATCATTTTGTATAGCCCATCTATCAATTGGAGGTATACGTTTTTGATCAACTAACATTTTAAGATCAAGTAAAATTCCTTCATCATATTTTACACGGTAGAATCCTTTTCGACCATAATTTGCAACAAAACCAATTGTATTTTTAGGTAATTTTACTGACATGGATTTTTTAGAAAATAATGTTTTGGAAGTTTCTTTTTCTAAACCTAATGATAAAGGAATTGACCATAACCCCTTACTGAATTTTTTATCAGATTCAAGCAGGTATCGTTTTTGTTTGATTTTTAAATTATTACCATCCTGATTAATTTCAACAAGAGGAAATCCAGGTTGTTTTAACCAAGTATTAATCATAGCAGTTACAGGCATGCCCGAAGCCTTGCCAATAGCATCCCACAAATCTTGACCTTTAGCATTTTTATATTTAAAATCAGAAAGATACTTTTTCAATCCTTTTTGGAAATTTGGCTCCCCAACATAGTTCTCCAACATTCGCAATACGCATCCACCTTTATCATATGAAATTGCATCAAAGATTTCTCGAATTTCAGCAGGAGAATTAACTTTGACATCAATTGGATGAGTTGTCTTGAGTGAATCAAGTCCCATTGCTACATTCATTGCATCTTCAACAAATTGATTCCACAAATCCCATTCAGGATAAAATTTATCGACAAATTTTGTTGCCATAAAGGTTGCAAAACTTTCATTTAACCATAAATCATTCCACCATTTCATAGTAACCAAATTTCCAAACCACATGTGTGCAATTTCATGGGAAATGACTTCTGCAATGAATTGTTTAGTTCTAGTTGAAGATGTTTTTGGATCATAAAGTAAAATTGTTTCTCTAAAAGTAATAGCACCCCAATTTTCCATAGCACCTGCAGCAAAATCAGGAACTGCAATTAAATCAAGTTTAGGTAAAGGGAATTTAATTCCAAAATATTTTTCATATGAAGTAAGAAGTTTTTTTCCTAATTCTAAAGAGAATTTTCCTTTAGAAGTATTGCCTTTTGTAGTAACAACTCTAATCTGAATTTTACCAGCTTTACCTGTAAGATATTCAAATTCGCCTACTCCAAGATAAATTAAATATGTTGAAACAAGAGGTGTTTTTTGAAAATTATAAGTTGTTTTATTTCCAGTTTTTTTCTTTGTTTTAATGGGCATATTAGAAATTGCAGTGAATTTATTATCAGTAATAATTGAAATTTCAAAAGTGGCTTTAGCCTCAGGCTCATCCCAACATGGAAATGCGCGTCTAGCATCTGCAGCTTCAAATTGAGTAGTTGCAAGATATTTGGTTTTACCATTTTGCTGATATTTACTACGATAGAATCCCAACAATCTATCATTTAAAATTCCTTCAAATTCTAAATCAACAGTACATAAACCTCGAATTTTCTCTCCAAGTTTAATTTGTAATTCCTCTTTTTTTTCATTAATTTTAGGAGTAGATTCAATTATTTTCTGACCAGATTTCACAATACAAGATTTTATTTTTAATTCAGCACAATTCATAGTTATTATATTTACAGATTTTTTACAATTAATTGAAATAGATTCTAAACCATCAAAAGTAAATTTTTTTAGATCAGGTTCAAAAGTTAATTTATAATTTAGAGGAGAAGGATCCATACTCCAGAGAGATTTTTAGCCTTTATGTAGATTTTCTATTTAATGGGGCGGAATTATTTTTAAAAATTATTCAGAAACAGTTTTTGGTTTTGGAGTTTGATCTGCTTTTAATCCCTTGTACCGATTTCTAATTGTTACTTCTGTAACCCCTGCGGCTTCTGCAAGATCTCTTTGAGTAATGGATACTCCATTTTTAACACATGATAGATACAATGCTGTTGCTGCAAGACCCATTGGATCCTTACCTGCGGACTCTTTGCGTTCTTGTGCTTCTTTTAGTACCTTGACTGCATACCGTTTTGTTTTTTCAGATATTTCCAACTTGCTAGAAATTCTTGCAATACATTGGATAGAATCCACAACAGGCATTTTTAATTCTAATTCATGATGAAGTAATCTATAACATCTTGCAATATCTTTTCTTTTTACGTTTGCAGAATCGGCAATATCTTTTAAAGTTCTAGGGGTTGCAGTGTCTCGACATGCAGCATAAAGAGATGCAGCAATCATTGCAGAAATAGAACGTCCTCTAACTAATTTTTTTTCTAATGCTTTTCTGTAAATGTAAGCTGCTTTTTCAAGAACATTTGCAGGAACTGAAACTTTATCTTTTAATTTATTTAAATCACTAAGAGCTTGTCTAAGATTTCTATCAACAGGTTCATGAACTTGACTTCTACTATCCCAAGTTCTAAGACGTTCAATTGTACTTTTCATTGTTGTTGATAATGGTTTTCCAGATGCATCTTTGTTTAGGGGATTGATTACAGTGGATAATCCCATATCATGGATCATTAGCGATGATGGTGCACCAGTTCTTGCAGGATCAGCTCCTCCATCTTTTTGAAATGATCTCCATTCAGGTCCAGATTCCTGAGATTTTTCTGAAACTACATAACCACATTTTGAGCAAAATTGCTCACCAGTAACATCATCAGTTAATAGAGAATTCTTCCCACAACGCAAGCAACTAGGAATTGAATTGGCAGTAACCATATTGATAACCTTATGCAGCAGTCCTTTTTATAGAAATGTCTATTGTTGAAACGTCCCTGTTTCTACCATCTGAAGCTACTAATGCTTCTGAACCAATTCTAACATCTTCAATTTGAAATGCAGGGTGAGTTTTCTTTAGAACTACCTGTGCCACATCAATGGCAATAGCAGTAGTTAGACCTCTTGCTTTGATTGTAACTAAAGGTTGAGTAGCTAATTGAATAATTGCAGAAGTAACATAAGTCATCAAGGGTTTTTTACCAATATAGATCGTATCTTTTGAATTATTAGACATACAAGATTAATTTTCAGGTCTAATTTAAAGGAGATAGTTCAATTAGTCATGGATCAATTAAGGTAGAAAAGAGTCAAAGGGAGGAAAACAGAATTTTATTTTAAGTATTTGATGCATAATTAAATCAAAATAGAACAGTTTTTGATTTCATATTAGATCAAAAAAAATAAACCTTTTAAAATATACACAATAAAACGATAATTATGAAACAAAAAAATGCATCACGAAGCATCAAAATTTTAGTGGCTAAATTAGGATTAGATGGTCATGATAGAGGGGCATTGGTACTGTGTAGAGCATTTAGAGATGCAGGTATGGAAGTCATCTATTCAGGGTTATTTGCTACGCCAGATAGAATTGCACAAATTGCAGAAGATGAAGATGTAGATGCAGTTGCAATGAGTTTGTTAAATGGTGCACACGGAACATTGTTTCCAAGAGTGGTAAAAACAATACAAAAGAAAGGTATCAAAGATGTTTTAATTGTAGGAGGAGGAGTAATTCCAGAAATAGATCATGCAGATTTAATTAAATCAGGAGTAGACCATGTATTTGGTCCAGGTACACCATTATCAACAATTATTGATCATATCAATACAGGTGTATCAAAATTAAGAAAAATATAAAATAAAAAAAGATTATTCTGTGGAATCAGGCCACATCATTTTACGCATTTGTTTACCAACTTTTTCAATTTGGTGTTCATCATTTTTCTTCATGTATTGATCAAATGCATCTTTACCTTTACTTTGATATTCAGATATCCACTCGCTGTTGAAAGTACCATCTTGAATCATGGTGAGAACTTTTTTCATGTTATCTTTGCTTGCAGCATCCATAACCATAGGTCCACGTGTCAAACCACCATATCTAGCAGTTTCACTTACACGTCTCCACATACCATTAATTCCATATCGTTGAATCATATCTACAATTAGTTTGAGTTCATGTAAAACTTCAAAGTATGCAATTTCAGGTTGATATCCTCCTTCAACTAAAGTTTCAAATGCATTTGTTACCATAGAAGCTGCACCACCACAAAGGTCTGCTTGTTCACCAAACCAATCAGTTTCAACTTCTTCTTTGAAAGTTGTTTTGATTAATCCAGCTCGTGCACTACCAATTGCTTTTGCAATTCCTAAAGTTCTATCCCAAGCTTTTCCTGAAAAATCTTGTTCAACTGCAACAATAGATGGAGTTCCAAAGTTATCAAGATAAGTTTCTCTAACTTTAGAGCCAGGTCCCTTTGGAGCGACCATAATGAGATCAACATTACTTGATGCTTCAATCCATTTCCAATAAATTGCAGCTGCATGAGAAAATGACAATGCTTTTCCTTCTGAAAGATTTGGTTCGATTTCATCTTTGTAAATTTGACCCTGAATCATATCTGGAATTAAGATGTGAATAATATCTCCTTGTTTGGTTGCATCTGCAACAGACATTACTTTATGACCATCAGCTTCGGCTTTTTTCCAGCTTTTACCACCTTCTTTAAGACCGACAATAACATTGAGACCAGAGTCTTTCATGTTATTTGCTTGCGCATCACCTTGAATTCCATAACCGATTACAGCGACAATTTGATCCTTTATAGGATCTAGACTGATATCGTTATCTTTCCATGTTTTTGCCATAACTATCATAAAAAATGTGCAAATATTAACTATGAAATACATTCAAGGTAAAAAAACTAAATTTCAATAACATTGTCACATGAACGACATTTTACAGTGACTTTTTCTCCTGAAAGTCGTATGAATCTTTTAGAACCACATTTAGGACAAATAGGGCAAGAACGTGGGGACTCCATCAAATAGTTAAGATAATGTAGATTATATTATTTTTCCACTACCCAAGATACGAATAGTTGTAGATTCAGGTTTTAAAATTACAGCAATATCATTTTTTTTACAAACAATTGGTTTCTCAAAAATTAGTTTTAATGGAGATATTGATAAAAATTTTGCAGCTTTAACTTGCAACCCAATACTAACAAGACAACCTTGGTTTTCTGTAATGTCATTTTTATAAAATGGACTTTTCTTAAAGTCCAATTCAATTTCAGTTTTAACATCAACAACATTTTCAGCAGAGATAACATCACCACGTCCAACTTCATCAGGTTTTGCGCCCTTTACTGCAATTCCAACTCTTGCAGGATAAACAGATTCAGTAACAGGATCATCATGCATTTGAATGGATTTTATTAAAACATCAATTCCCTGAGGGTATAATTTCAAATTATCATATTGTTTTATTGTTCCACCAGTAACCTTGCCTAAAATTACAGTTCCAACACCTTTAACATCAAAACAATGATCAATTACCATCTCAGGAGGATCAGTGCTAGCTAGAAGTTGTAGTTTATTCATTTCTTCTTTAATTTTATCAGGTTCAACTTTCAAATATTTTTCAACTACGGTTCCCTTAATCATCATGCCAAGTTTTGATTCATCAACATCAAAAGTATGAGACAAAATTCCTTTTTCCTTACCTAAAGAATCAAGGGCGATGATTTGCTCTCCAGTAAATTTATCTAATTTATCAACATGAAATATTACATACTCAGCCAAATTAATTGCTTGAAACAGAGGTTGAATTTTTTCAGGAAAACCATTTGGAACAACCCATGTTTTGATTATATCAGATTCCTTACGATCGTACAGAGTTAGATCAGTTTCAGTTCCCTTTTTTCCAAATTCAGATGCAAGGTCCTGTTTACCTAAAATTACAAAATTGATAGATTGAATCATAATTATTAAATAAAAAATTCGTTCTTATGAATTTTTGAATTCAAAAAGATGGATTAATGTTTATGACTTTTGATACAACTATCACAAAATTCAGAACCACAGTCATCACAAGAGATTAGTTGTCCAGGGCGATATCCTGTAAAGCAATTATCGCAACTTGTACCATTCATATCATTGTAAATGACTTTAATTTTAAAAAGATATCAGTACGTTTAGCAAGGATATTCAGAAAGATCCAAATGAGTTTCAGATTTTTCATCTAAGATGTTAAAATGATACAAAATAGATTTGTTAGAAGAGAGCAATTTACTAGAGGTCATATACAATAATTAATCAATATCCCTATAAAAAAATGACGTACCAAAGATACTAGTACCTACATAATTGAAAATCTATGGAAATTTATTCAATACAGAAACATAACTTGCAAATCTATGATTTTTAGGCTTCAATAAAGTTTGGCGGTATTTTGAAATAGGTTTTCCAGTTGCACCATTAAGACCCAATGGACCTTTAACGAATTTTTCCTTATCTGCCCAAGATAACACCTCATCTGATGGGGCATAGTGGTTTACAATTTTTGTATTAACAGTATCTTGAAGAATTTTTGCATATTTTTTTGATGAGGGAACATCATTAGTGATAGATGCACCAAAAAAATACACACTTTCAACGATCCCAATATTTTTTTTCTTTTTTGTAAGATATTCTAAGGTACTGAGAATTACCTGAGTGCCAAGAGAATGACCAATTAAACGAATTTTTGTATTAGGACTATTCACTTTAAAATCTTCAATAAACTTTCCAAGATTACGCCCATTTTTCTTTGCAATAACTTGTCCTGCAGCCAATGATCTTTTGGCATGTTTGATTAAATGAGCACCAGTTATGTTAGAATCATAACTATATCCAATTACAGGATATGAATAGTTTAATTTTTTTAATTTATTTTTTGCCAAAACAACTTTTGCAATTGCTCCAGCATTATCATTTCTTAACCCATGAATCATAATTGTTAATTCTTTGGAATCAATTAATTTTTTAAAATCTTTTTTTGGATATAGATAGTATGAATTATTTTTAATAGTTTTTCCGGTTAGTAAATCATAATACCCACGAGTTGAAATTCGGGCAACAGGTTTCATAGTTATTCAGAGGGACCTAATTCTGTTTTATATTTTTCAATATCAGATTTTTCAATTCTGGCAAACAACGGAGAAGGATCACCCAATATGTGTCCAGATGAAATACCCAATTCAGATTGGGAGGACCATGAAATATCTGCTACATTTCCAGCAATTCCAAGCTGATTCCAAATTTTTTGGGCAGATTCAGGCATAAATGGGAAGATTGCTATGGCAAAACTTCTAACAGCATTTACAGAAAGGTATACACAATTTGTAGTACCAGGGCCATTTTTCCAAGGTTCCTTGTGTTGAAAGTACTGGTTGAAAAAAGAAGAGGCTTCCATTATTTTCTTTAGTGCCCTATCCAAATGATTTTGCTCCATTAAAGTAGAAACATCAGCTGCAAGTGATTTTATTTTTTGCTCTGCTTCAGAATCTTTTTCATCAAATGATTCAGTCTCAGGAATTTTTCCATCAAATGTTTTTTTTGTAAATCCTAAAGCACGATTAACAAAGTTTCCAAGATTGCCAATTAATTCAGAATTTATTCTAGTTGTAAAATCATCCCAATCAAAATTCAAATCATCTTGAGAATACGGATTAATAGAAACAAGATAAAATCTCAAATAATCAGCAGGGTAATATTCTAAAAATTGCTTTAATCCAATATACCAATTTCTACTTTTTGATATTTTTTTTCCTTGAAGTGTAAGATGACCTCGTGTTGGAATATAATCAGGTAACTTGTATTCTTGATTAATACCCAATCTCATTGCAGGTAAGAAAAGATAATGATGATACACAATATCTTTTCCAATAAAATGATAAATGTCTGCAGAGTTCCAAAACTCTTTTCCATCTATTCCCTTATCATTAAGGAATTTTAATGCAGTTGAAATGTATGCCAAGTGATTGTCAAACCAACCATAAAACACCTTACCTTCTGCACCATCAAGAGGTACAGGAACACCCCAAGGAATATCTCTTGTAATATCCCAATCAATTAATCCAGATTTTATCCAATTTTGAACGTATTTTTTTACATCTTTTTGAAGAGTAGTAGTTTCATCTAGCCATTTGGATAATGAATCAGCAAAATTTTTGAGTTTAAAAAAATAATGATTAGTTTTTTCTTTAGTTGGAGTTTGACCGCAAAGAGAACATTTAGGGTCAGTGATTTCTTCAGGCACACGTCCACAACTTTCACATAAATCAGAATATTGATCCTCAGCCTTACAATAAGGGCAAATACCTTTTACATATCTGTCAGGAAGGAATTTTTTATCATTATTACAGTAAAATTGAATTATTTCTTTTTGATAAATATGACCAGCATCATTTAATTTCTTAAAAACATCTTGAACAAATTCAATATTTTCTGAAGAACTTGTTTTGTAAAAATAATCAAAATCAATACCAAATGCAGTAAAATCATCATAATCACGTTTATTCCAATGAGCAACATAATCTGCAGGGGTTTTTCCTTGTTTTTCAGATTGAATTAGAATTGGAGTTCCAAAATCATCAGATGCACAAACATAGTATGCCTCAACTCCATTTTGTTTTAAGAATCTAGTTGTAACATCAGCAGGAAGATATGTAGATGCAACATGGCCCAAATGGATCTCACCGTTTGCATATGGTAAGGCACTTGTAATTATAGCTCTTTTATTCATTATACAATTCTCAAAAGTAAGATTAGAGTTAAGAAGTTTTACCAGAAATCCATCATTACATCAAACAACCTGATGACTAGGAAGCAATTAATTTCATAAATATCATGTACAGTTGAGAATGCTATTGAAACCAATAATAATTGTTGGAATTAGAAAAATAAAATATCTATAGAAAATTAGGCGTGAAATTTTGACAATACGTCAGTATATACCAGTAAGAATCATGAGACGGTATGTTCAAAAAAATAATTTCAAAATTAAGTTTTGGTTCTTGTAAAACTAAAACCACCAACGATATAGACGCATGTAAAGAATTTGAAATAAAACATGAAGGTAAAGATGAGTGTTGTTCAACTGAAATAAAACATGAAGGTAAAAGTGAATAAAATGAATTACAAATGTAGTGATTGTAGTTTCAAATGGAGTGGAAATTCAGATACTTTTGAGAAAGTGATTATTCATGAAAGAATACATGCAAAAGGAGATGCAGATTAATGGTTGTATGTACAAAATGTTCAGACACATATCATGATCAATGTATGGGTAAAGCTGGAATGTTTGATTGCACCTGTAAAATTTGTAAAAAATAATTCCCACCCTAACTTTACAATCTGTAAAATAAAAGCTCTTTTTTAAAATCAGAATTATTTTTGGGAAATCTTAGATGAGAATGAGCCTAAAGTTGTTTAAGTAAACTGACTAACTCTCTACCAGCTGTTGGCATATTTTACTTGTTGAGGAGTTAATTTATCAATTTTAACATCCATGGCTTTCAATGCATCAAATGCAATCTGAATATCAATTTCTTTAGGAACATCAATAATTTTATTTTCCATTTTTTTGTGGTTTTTGAGAATATACATTACAGACAAAAGTTGGTTTGAAAATGACTGAGCCATAACCTCTGGCGGATGCCCTTCTGCAGATACTAAGTTAGCAAGACGACCTTGGCCAATCAAGTAAACTTTTTTGCCATTTTTCAAAGTACATTCATCAAGTGTAGGTCTGACTTCTTTAACAGATTTTGATTTTTTTAGTAAGAATTCAGCATCAATTTCAACATCAAAGTGACCAACATTACCCATAATTGCACCATCTTTCATTTTTAAAATATGCTCCTTTCGAATTACACTAGTCATTCCAGTACATGTGACAAACATATCACCAATTTTTGCTGCTTGTGACATTGGCATTACCTCAAATCCATCCATGTGAGCTTCAAGTGCTTTTACTGGATCAACCTCAGTTACAATTACTTTAGAGCCCATTCCATTAAATCTTGATGCGACACCACGTCCAACCCAACCATATCCTACCACTACAACACGTTTTGATGCCATAAGTAAATTCATTGCACGCAAATAACCATCAATAGTACTTTGCCCAGTACCATATCTATTATCAAACATATGCTTGGTATAGGCCTCATTAACCAAAATAACAGGATAGCGTAATTTACCTTGATTTTCTACGGCTCTAATTCTAGTCACACCAGCAGTAGTTTCTTCTGTTGCACCCAGAATTTCCATATCTTTGAATCGCTTATCAAAATGTGCTTTGATATTCATATCTGCACCATCGTCAGTTAGAATCGTTGGTTTGTGTTTGAGTACTTGATCAATAGACCAATCATAGTCTTTAACAGATTGTCCATGCCATGCATAAACATTGATTCCTTCAGATGCCAAAAATGCGGCAATATTGTCTTGAGTGGTTAAAGGATTACCGCCACAAACTGCAACTGTTGCACCTAATTCTTTAGCACCAATAAGTAAAACAGAAGTCTCTTTTGTAACGTGTAGGCAAAAACCAATAGTAATTCCCTTGAGGGGTTTTGATTTTTTTAATCGATTAATTGTATTATCTAAAATTTGCATATGAGATCTAGCCCATTCATAGGAAAGTTTACCCTCTTTGATTAATTTTGAACTAGATTTTACTTTACTCAATAAGCAAAATCCAGATAGGGGGTATAAAATACTATCATGCGAATGTAAATAAATGACAAATATTTCAATAAACCCATGGCATGGAAAAAAATTGCAGAAAAAGGCGAAGTATCATCAGGAAAAGGTAAAGCATTCAAAATAGACGGAAAACAAATTGCAGTTTTTAATCAGGATGGGTATCATGCTATAGATGATCTTTGTGTTCATCAAGATGGGTCAATTGCACCAGGAAAATTAGAAGGCGATATAGTAGAATGTCCATTGCATTTTTGGAAATACAATATTAAAACAGGGCAACTTGTAGATTACCTTAAAGATGTCAAACTAGAAACATATTCAGTCCAGTCAAGAGATGATGGACTTTATGTCGATATTTAAAAATAATTTAAATTAAAAAATTTAATTTTAAGTATAATTTTTATTCTTACATATTTTTTGTTAACAGAATAACATTCTCAGGGCTTCAAAAACCTCACCAATACTTTCAACCCTCATGCTTAAGACAGGAAAGCATCGAGTTTAGAATCTAATCTTTAGTGTTAATGTGTTCTCTAATCTTGTCTTCTAATCTGGCTATTTCTGCAAGTCGCTTTTTTTCTAATTCTTTAGAAAGTTTCACTTTTTCCAATTCTTCTTTTTTCTCATCTTTCCAATTACTATCAAACATAATGTTCATCAAAAAGACATGTTAGATTAAGTTTCTACGCGAAACTATCATTCAATGATAATAAGAAGTGCCTGTTTATCTAACAAAAGGGTTAACTAAATTTTTATTCTAAGATGTTTTTTAAAGAAATCATTGAATCAAGATATTGTAAATGCAATAATTAATCAAAATTATGCATCCATTACAGATAAAATTGAAAAATTCATAGAAAATGAAATTGAAAAAAATCAAGCAAAAGGAATCATTTTAGGATTAAGTGGAGGAATAGACTCAGCAGTATTAGCATACATTTGTAAAAGAAATCTAAAGGAAAAAACACTTGCAATAATAATGCCAGATACCACAATTACTCCAAGTATTGAAACTGAGGATGCAATGAAAATAATTTCGTTAACAGGAATTGAACATAAACTAATTGACATCAAACCAATTGTAAATGAATATTCAATGTATTTAGAACCAAATGAAAAAGCTAAAGGAAATTTAAGAGCAAGAGTTAGAACCAATATACTATATTATTATGCAAATATCAAAAATTATTTAGTTTTAGGATCAAGTGATAAAAGTGAATATCTAATAGGATATTTTACTAAATTTGGAGATGGTGCATCAGATTTAACACCAATTAGTTCATTATACAAATTACAAGTAAGAGAAATTGCTAAACATTTAGAAATTCCAGAAAACATAATATCAAAAAAGAGTAGCCCACATCTTTGGAAAGATCATGAAGCAGAAAAGGAGTTAGGAATACAGTATGAAGAAGTTGATTCGATATTGTACTGTCTATTTGAGAAAAAACTTTCAGTTGAGGAAACAATTGAAATTACCAAAATAGAGAAAGAAATAGTTGAAAAAATTTATGAATTAAACATAAACAGTGAACATAAAAGATTACAAGCACAAAAAATAGATAATGAGTAAGATGAATCTACAAGATACTCTATCTAACAGCGAACAAAAGTTAGATGTTTCAAAAAAAATCAAAATTTACCTATGTGGAGTTACAGTATATGATGAATCACATATAGGACATGCAAGAACAATCATAGTTTTTGATGTTTTAAGAAAATATTTGGAGAGTAAAAAAGTAGAAATTGAATTTATTCAAAATTTCACAGATGTAGATGATAAAATCATAAATCGTGCAGCAACAGAAAATGTATCTACAGAAGAAATTAGTAGTAAATACATTAAAAATTATTTTAGAGATTTTGACGGATTAAACATCAAACGTGCAACAAATTATCCTAAAGCAACAGAACACATAGATGATATCATAAAATTTGTGGAGAAATTAATTGAAAAAGAAATTGCGTATGTTTCAAAAAATGGAGTATATTTTTCAGTTTCAAAATTTCCAGAGTATGGAAAATTATCAAAAAAGAAAATAGATGAATTACAATCAGGTTCAAGAGTACAAATTGATGAAACAAAAAAGGATCCACTAGATTTTGCAGTCTGGAAATTTTCAGATACAAACCCCATATGGGAAAGCCCTTGGGGAAAAGGAAGGCCAGGATGGCATATAGAATGTTCTGCAATGAGTATAAAGTATCTAGGAGAAAATTTTGACATTCATGGTGGAGGAAGGGATTTAATTTTTCCACATCATGAAAATGAAATAGCTCAATCAGAATCACATACAGGTAAGCAATTTGCAAAAATTTGGATGCATGTAGGAATGGTAACAATAACTGGAGAAAAAATGTCAAAATCATTAGGAAATACAAAATCAGTAAAACAAGTGTTAGAAAATTGGGGTCCAAACATAATTAGATTATTTTGTTTATCTGGACACTACTCCAAAGTGATAGATTACTCAGAAAAAATGCTGAAAGAAAATCTTACAAAATGGAGACAAGTTGAAACATGTTATTTTGAATTAATTCATGCAAATAATGAAAATCAGGAAAACATATCAGAAGATATCAAAAAAATAGGCATAGAATTTGATAAATCACTAGAGAGTGATTTCAACACACATCTAGCTCTATCTGCATTTTTTCAATTAGTAAAAGAAACAAACAGATTGGCAGCAGAAGAAAAATTAGGAAAAGAAAATGCAATAATAATTAAAAAAGAATTTGAAAGAATGACAAATATTTTAGGATTAACTGTTCCAGAAATGAACCAAAATGAAAAACATGAAATAGATAATTTAATTTTAAATAGAGAAAAAATGAGAAAAGAAAAACAATTTGAAAAAGCAGATAAAATTCGAGATGAATTAAATGAAATGAACATAGAATTAATTGATCATAAAGAAAGAACAATTTGGATGAAAAAGGAAAAAATAAAATCAGAAAAATAAAAATAATTTTATGCGTAAAAAAATTAGGCGACTCTAATTAGTCAAGTCTAATTTTAATAGCGTTTAATAGAATTAAAAAATAGTATAATGTATGAATCCATGGGCTAAATTTTGGAATTGGTATGAAAATAAAATATTAGGAAGTATTATGATTATTGCAGTAATACAATTTATTCAAATACCACATATGGTATGGAATGCAGATATTATGCTTGAAGCAGGAATTGTTTCAAGAGTACATCCAATAATTGATTGGTTTCTATATGGAGTAGATTTAATTGAAATAGTTTCAATTATCAATGTTGGAATGATTATGTTTAGTTTAATTAAAAAAAGACGTGCAGATAAAAAACAAGCTAAAAAAGCCTAATCTTTTCCAGTCCAAATTACTCTTTGTGGGAAAGGAATTTCAATTCCAGATTTATCTAGAGCACGCTTAAGAATGGTTAAAAGAATAGGTTGAGCTTGACTCCAATCATCTCTAGGATGCCAAACAAAGACGTGAATGTTAACACTAGAATCACCTAATTCTTCTATTCGAAATTCAGGTTCAGGAATTTGAAGAACAAATGGCATAGTTTGTAGAATCTCATTTTTCATTACTAAAATTGCATGATCTATATCAGATTCATATGAAATTCCAACAGTTACATCCGCACGCCTAACAGTGGAGGTAGTAAGAGAACGAATATTAGATGTGAAAAATTTTTCATTTGGAATTCTAGTTACAGTACCGTCAAATCTTCTAACCTTACTAGAAAAAGTTCCAATATCAAGCAGAGTTCCAGTAATTCCCATATCAGGTAGTTCAATAGTATCGCCATGTTTTGCAGGCTTTTCAACAATTAAGAAAACACCAGAAATTAAATTGGAAACAACAGATTGTGTTGCAAAACCAATCACTACAGCAAATATTCCACCTGCAACCATAATTCCAGATAAATCAATTCCTTGACTTGATGTAAATCCCAAAAAGGAAATTATTAAAATACCAAAATAAATTAATTTACTAATGTTTTTAGCAGTATCTTGGGGTAATGATGGTGCATAATATTTATGAAATAATAATTTTGCAATTTTTGCAATGATTACACCACCTGCCATAATAATACCACCAACCAATAAAGAGAGAACAGTTAATTCACCAACAATTTGCATTTCAGATAGACTCTGAAGAAGTTCTAATACCATTATTCTAAATCCATCTCCATAGGAGTACTAGATACTTTATCTTCCCAAGTTGGAGACATAGTCCAATCAATTTCAAGAGGAGTAGGTTTAACATCAGCAATATTTACAGCTGCACGCTTTTTCATGGTTATTTTTATTCCCTCAAGAATAGTTTTAGAATCTTGATAATACAATGCATTATCAGTAATTGGAAAAATTACTTTGCTAATTGTCTGCCCAAAAGATAAAGTGTTTTCAACAACAATTTGCATCACCCCTTCAACATAAGAATTGGAATCATCATAACCAGTAGCTAGCGATACTTGAGCATATTTACATAAAGTTCCAGTATCGGGGGAGCCATACAAGCCAAATCGAGAATTCAAAGGGTTGCAAGTAATCCAATCAAGGGAATCATAATTTGAATCATGAATTAAAAAAATACCAATTTCAATAGGACAGTGAATAAAAATACTGGCAGCAGAATTTTTGCTAAGATAGATTTCCTTATCAAATTTTAAGAAAACATGGTTTGTTCGTCTTGCAGGATAATTGAGAGGTCTAATTGGAGCCAATTCAATTTTAAGATCATTAGATTTTACAGGTATGATTTTTTCAACTATTTTCCCTTCAGAGTTTTCTCGAAAGTAAGAAAAAGCATTGTCACTTATTCTTTGAAATTTAATTGAAACATTTGGAAGAGATAATTCAAGATCATCACCTAAATCATATATTCCATAATTTGAAAAAATATTTTTAGAATCATCACTCATTGCATTCATTTCATTATGGAAAAGTCGTCAATTTCCTTCATTTTAACAACTTTCATTGTCAAATGCATTAGAAATCATAGACAAGAAATTGGCCTAACTTCTAGTTCTCTTTTTTATAGTTGCAATTTTCTTGGATGATCTAGATTCCTTTGCTTTTGAAGTTGATTTAGAAACTTTTCCTTCAGTTTTCATACTTTTCCCACTTCTTCTAGCAGCGCGAGATTGTTCTGCTCTTGTTTTTTGTTCTTTCTTTGTCTTTTCTTTTTCTTTTTCAGTTAACTTTGCTCGAACCACACAAAATGTAGATATTTTATCATACATAAAGTAATTTTCAACAAATATGAAAAAAAGATCCTTGAGAAACAGGCAAATTAACAAATTTTTCAGATTGAATAATTTTTGCCAAAATTTCTAATCCCTCAACAGTCCGAATACTGGGTTTACTAAAGAAAGAATTTGCATCTACAGCAAAAATTTGATTATTTTTTACAGCATTTAGGGAATTCCAGGCAGAATTTTCCTTTAAAATTGAATTATATTCAGAGATTGTACGTTTAGTGTCAAATCCACATGGCATTAAAATAATGATATCAGGATCAGAATTCACAATCTCATTCATATCCATACGTCGAGAATGCTCACCGGTTTTACTGATCAAATTAATCCCTCCAGCAAATTCAATCATTTCAGGAATCCAATGACCAGCAGTGAAAAAAGGTTCAATCCACTCTATTGCAAGAACTTTAGGTAGAATATTATTTTTTGAGTTTTTTATATTTTGAATTCTTTTTTCTAATCCAGTTACAATTTCTAAAGCTTTTTGATCTTGTTGTAAAATTTTTCCTAATTTTATGACAGACTGAATTATTTCATGAAGATTATGGGGATCCATGGAATACAATTCAGGTTTTTTTGGAAGAATTTCTAGCGCATTTTTAACTTGAGTAGTGTAAGCAGCACAAACCTCACAGGTTTCTTGGGAAATAATTAAATCAGGATTTGCATCTTTAAGATTTTTTTCATTTAATTGAAAAATATCTTTTCCTTCACTTAGCAGAGTACAAGTCAGGGTATTAATTTCATTACTAGTTAATTCATCAGAATTTATTACCGATGAAATTACTTGAGGTTTTAATTTTGCAGAATCAGGATATTTACATTCATGTGTGACTCCAAATAATTTATCCTCTACACCGAATTCATAAAGTAGTTCAGTAGCACTTGGTAAAAATGAAACAATTCGATCTACAACCATATTTTGAAATAAAGATTACAAACTTTAAAGATTACACAACTGTTTTGAAAATTAGTCAACTTAATAGGCTTATTTTAGGCATAAATAACAATGTCATCAGACTCTCAAGAAATACGACGATCAATATTAACAAAATGGCACGAATCATTATCAAAATATGGAAATTTATTTTCATCAGATTCAATTAGTGGAACAAGTCCACCATCAGTATTTGTTGGATCATATAATTATCCAAAAGTGTTTGTTGGTCCAATGGTTCCTCCAATTCATGGAAATACCGAATTATTGGATAGTCCAGAAAAATGGAAAGGGAAAACACTTGAAGAAATCATAAATTTTCGTTTAAACTTAGTTAGAGGAATTAAAAAAACATCAATAGAACAAACAGAAGGCAGGTACATTGAAAATTTGCAGGAAGTTACAATGTCATCAAAACCAACAGATTTAGATTTAATATTTAACAAAAATGTATCATCAAATATTTCCATAGATGGTGAAAGTGCACCTTTTGGTCCAGTTGGAGAAATAAAATCTGCAAAATTTTCAGGAAGTACATCTACCAAACCAATTGAAAAAATATTCTATGATAGAGATATGAAAGCACAAGATGCAGTTTTAAAGTTATATAATTCAGGAATTGAAATTTCAAAAATACAAAAATGTTTCAGTATTGGAATGTTAGGTAAAAAAAGAAAATTAGTTCCAACAAAATGGAGTATTACTGCAACAGATGACATTATATCAAAATCCATAATAGAGGAAATTTTAGAAAATAGTCTAATTGACACATGTAAAATTTTCTCATATGAACATCTAGGAAATATATTTTCAGTAATTTTATTTCCTCATAGATGGATTTTTGAAATGATAGAGGCATGGTATTCAAATGGAATTTTAGGATTTGGTTCAGATAACGAAGATGCACGTGGAATTGACCATCCACCCAATATTGCAGGAGCATATTTTGCAGCAAAATTAGGAGTTTCAGAATATTTATTAAAAAATAAAATTCAATCAGGGGTTTTAATTTTTAGAGAAATTCTACCAGAATATGCAATTCCAGTTGGAGTATGGCAAGTGCGTGAAGGAATTAGAGAAGCAATGAAACAAAAACCAAAAATTACTTCAGATTTTAATCA
>CAJQSS010000006.1 GCA_905616385.1 uncultured Candidatus Nitrosopumilus sp.
TTTGCTGGTTTTCCACATTCATTCTTACCTTTTGATAATAGTTACATTGGAATTGTACATTCTCATCCTGCTGGTTCAGCTGAACCATCTGTAACTGATTTAAATAATTTTTTTGGTTTGGTTTCTTTAATTATTAAATTTCCCTATGATGATAATGATTCAATTTTTGCATGGGATAGTGGTGGTAATCCAATTACCCTGGAAATTAATTAATTCCTAAAAATTCTTCATATGAAATTGAACAATTCTGACAAAGCTTTATAACCTTTTTTAGGGGAACTTTATTTGATTTGAATCCTCAACTTAAAAAATATTATATTTTTCTAGGTGCATCCCTTGTATTCAGTATTGGTTTACAAATTGTTCTAGGTTATCTTGGTGTGCCTTGGTACATTAGTATTGGATTAGTAATGGCAATATTCATTTTACTTCCTATGTATATGAGGAGAAAACAAATGGGTCAAATGGGTAACTTTGGTGGCAGATCTAGTGGTGGAGGCGGAGGCTTCTTTGGAAGTGGTGGTCAAAGTGATAGTACCAGTGTTAAGTATGTGTGTCTTGTTTGCAGGAGTAAACACAATGGTGGTTCTTGTCCTAGATGTGGATCAAAAATGCAAAGAGCAGATTTCTAGGTAAAAAAATGGTCTTAGAAGAATTAAGAAAAAAAGCCCTGTACCAAAACTCTATTGAGATCTGGATTGGAATAAGTGAAGAGAAAAAAATAGACTGGGTTATTACTGATAATTATCAAAAGTTTATTGCATTTCTTTTAAAAAATGAACTAAACATGAAACAAATGACTATTTGTTTTGATGAATCAGATAATGCATCTTACGGCGGTCACAGCAAAAAAGTATTTGCTAATAATTTGGCTGCAATCAATGATGTAAATTCACACTGTTATTCGATAAAATTGAAGGATAGTGCAATTGAATTAATTCGAAAATTTGAACTCTAGTTTTATTATCGTTTTAACTTTGGATTAACAATTGCATCTAATGCATTACCAATAAACACAAATGCAAGACCCGTAATTGCAATCATAATTCCTGGTGGTACTATCCACCACCATAATCCTCTTGCTGCTGCACCAAATGTATTGGCATCGTGTAAAATTTGACCCCATGTTGGAAATGATGGATCTCCTAGTCCTAGAAAACTTAATCCTGCTTCTGTAGTTATTGCTGCTGGCACTGATATTGCAACACTTGCAAATGCATATGGGAGTAATTGTGGTATTATATGTTTGAGAATCATTTTTGAATCTCTTTGACCCATCATTGTTGCAGCCTCAACATATCCTCTAGTTTTGATTTGTAATGACATACTTCTTGCAACTTTTGCAATCCCTACCCATCCAAAAATCATTAAAAATCCCACCATCACAAATATGCTATTGCTAATGGTTACTGAGAGTATTATGAGAAATGGTAGTGCAGGTAATGCATAGATGACATCATTAAATCTCATCATTGTTTCATCTGTTTTTTTACCCTTAAACCCTGCATAAACTCCATACATCAATCCCATTGTTACTGATGCAATTGATACTACAAGACCTATGAATAATGCCAGAGGTGTTCCCCACAATAACCCAATGGCTAAATCTCTTCTTAATTCATCTGTCCCCATTATACCGAAGGATTTACCTCCTATGATTAGATTTGATTCAATAATTTCACCTTTATTTTCTATTTCATACAAATCAATTAAAAATACATAATTTCCTTTTAGCGGCTCATTTGATGTCGTTTTTGAAAAAATAATATCTTCTGTAGATACATTTTCTATTCCAAAATTAAATACTTCTGATTGTAACATTAATTTTTTTTTAATCATAGCGTCTGTTGAAAATATCCTATCTTCATGGATTATTTTTACATTAGAATATGGGAGTGATGTTGAAATCAATTCTAATTTAATTCCATCTGGTCTAATTACTGACATTTGAAGTAATGGTGAATTTGAATATTCTGATGAGTATGAATAAATAAAATCATTTGGGAATTGGTCGTAATCAAAATTTAAATTAAACTGATATGACGATAAATTTATTTCATTGTTTGATGCTTTTTGAACACTTGGATTTGTTAAAATTTTATGTTCTGGAAGTTTTTCAAACGATAAAAAATTTACCCAAATTGGAATTGCAGTTTTTGGATATGTAATCCAACTTCCTGGATTATTCCATTCTTGAAAAGTTTCTACTGGAATTAGAATTATTGTAATTAATGATGTTAAAATTAAAATTGTGAGAATTGCAATCCCTGCAATTCCCATCTTACTTTTAAAAAATTCTTTTTTAATATCTTGAGCCGTAATACTACTCATTTTGATTACTCCGTGTTAGTCCTAATTCTAGGATCAAAATAACCATAAAGTAAATCTGCAATGAATATACTCACTAGGAAAAATACTGTGAGAATGTATGTTGCACCAATAATTACTGGTAAATCCATGACTGTAATTGCCTCAAAATACAATCTTCCCATTCCTGGCCAATCAAATACGGCTTCTGTAATTATTGCACCTCCTAATGAGCCTGATAAACTAAGTGCTAAAATTGTAATAATTGGAGGTGCGGCATTTTTTAACGCATGAGTATATGTTATCTTACTTTGTTTAATTCCAATTGCTTTTTTTGCTATTATGAAATCTTCTTGCATAATTCCAACCATAAAATTTCTTACTAAATATGCCCAAGAACCAAATCCTATCATTACTATTGTAATTAATGGCAATGTCATATGATACAATAACGCCCCCAAGTATTCTGGACTTGATGCTGGGATATCTGGAGTTGCCCTTGCTGGAAATATCTGATATGTAAACGCAAATAAAAATATCATTAACATTCCAATCCACCATACTGGAAAACTTGAACTAATGATTGCAAAACTTGAGGTAATTCTATCCACTGTGGAACCAATCTTACTTGCTGACAGTGCTCCGACAAATATTCCTATTATTGAAATTAAAATTGTAGCTGTTGTAAATAGGAGGATTGTTCTTGGAAGTTTTTCAAAAATAATGTCTTTTACATCCGATGATCCTAAATCACTTGTTAGAAATGTGGCTTGTCCAAAATCTAATAAAATTATTTTGTACATTGTTAACCCAATTCTTTGAGGCGAATACCATGACTCATCTAATCCTAAATTTTTTATCCGTTCATCTGTTCTATCTTGAATATATGCTTCAAATTCTTGTACTGAAGAAAAACTTTGAACTATTGCTGGATTTTCAGTAATTTCAGATCTAACTTGAAACCCTACTCCTTGTTTTAGAATTGTGTCCATGTTAGAACCGACAAGAATTACTGTGATTAGTAATGTGATTAGTAGTACTCCAAACATCGTTAACCCACGTTTAGCGATATACATTTTCATGCTCAATATTGATTTTTGATAAAAATAGCTTATAATATTATTAGATTAGGTTACTTTTCGTTAAATTGTATTTTAGGCATGATTTAACTATCGGTTTCAAAAACTCTCTTGATTGACAACAAAATATGATGATAAAATACTTGCATTGACTGGTAATTGGAAATTTACAAATGATATAGTTAGAAAAATTGGCGGCGATAAATCTGCTATCATTGAGGCTCTAAAAATGTTAGAAATTATTGGATACCTTCAGATTAAACCTAATAAAAACAAGACGGTATATAAGAAAAATGACCAGATCCAATCCGAATTTAATTTTTTAATGATGATGGAACTTTTTGAATCTAATCAAAAAATGGAAATAAATTTTATTAAGCAAATCCCTACCCTCATGAAATCTGATGAAATTCGTTTAAGAGAAAAAAGTTTGGATTTACTAGAACGAATACAAAATGATATTGATCGAGCTTATCTTGTTATAATTCGAAATAATCATCATGAGGAATTGGGGCTACTTTCATCTCAA
>CAJQSS010000007.1 GCA_905616385.1 uncultured Candidatus Nitrosopumilus sp.
ATTTTACCATTCCATGAATAAACTGAATCAATTTTTGAAATATTCACACATGCTATTATCTTAGTTTTCACAAGTTCATTGGCGATTTTTAAAATTGATTTTTTATTAGGATATGTAGAGATAATCAAGACGAGTTTCATAGTAACCGATAAATGGCTCTACTTTAAAAAATTAGCAATTAGTTTGGAACTTGATTTTATTACTGAAAATGCGATAATTTACGTCTTAATGGCTTGGGTAGCTATTTTTGTAACCGCAAAAGCTCTAAAATTAGAAAAATATGGTGTTGAAATTAAAGCATACAGTCTCGTTTACAAAAATAAAAGTGTCAATGATGTTTTAATTCGAATTCTTGGAAGAACAAGAGCGGCAGTATCAGTATTTGCAAATGTTAGTGTAATTGCAGGTTTTCTTATGATGGGTTTTGCATTTTGGTTTTTACTAAATAATGTTTCAAACTTTTTTGTTGCACAATCAGAATTTAATGAATTAACTGTACTAATTCCAGGTATAACATTAACTTCGGCACCAGCTATTACGTATTTTTTACTTTCAATTCCAATTGTACTTGTAATGCATGAAGGTGGACATGGAATTGTAGCTGCACTTGAAAAAATTAAAATCAAAACAGGTGGTTTTGCAATTTTTATCGCAATGTTTGCAGGATTTGTAGAACCAGATGAAGAAGAATTTGAAAAAGCTAAAAAGATTTCTAAATTAAGAGTAATTGGAGCAGGTGCGACTTCAAATGTATTATTTGCATTAGTGTTAGGTGTCATACTATTAACAAATCCATTTTTTGCAATGGTAGTACCTGAACCATTATTGAGTATATTTTATGAGTTACCTGAAGGTGTTTTGATACTTTCAATTATAGAGAATTCAGGAGCTGAACAAGCAGGATTACTTGCAAATGATATTATCACTTCAATTAACGGTATACCGATTCTTAGTCCAGTTGATTTTCCTAGTTTGAATCCAGGGGATACAGCTACTGTATCTATACTTAGAGATGGTCAACCATTAAACTTTGGATTAACAGTAATGCCAGCACCAGATGATCCTGAAAGAGGATTAATTGGAATTATGAGAGATAATTCATTTGCATATACACCTGTAATGAATTTCATTGAATGGAATGATCCAACTGTTTCAATGTTCTTGTTATGGTTATGGATGATTTCATTTTTCATAGGCATAATCAACATGCTTCCATTACCAATCTTGGATGGTGGAAAATTTATTCATATTATTATTGATAAAAGATTTTCAGATAAAGCAGTTAAAACTACAATGTGGGTAATTTACGCATTTACATTTATTCTATTTGGTCTCAATATTGCTTTATCATATATGAAATCCGGTTGGTTTACAATCTAAAATTACCTAAAGAATCATTAATGAAAAATAATCATTAAATTTATGACCTGTGATAGATGTGAAAATCAAGCAGCATATACAAGGAAATATTCAGGCGAAAAACTCTGTTCTCAATGTTTTTCAAAATCTATTGTAAAAAAAACTGCTAAAACTATTTCAAAATATAAAATGATTAAACATAATGAATTAGTAGCAGTTGCAGTATCAGGTGGAAAAGATTCACTAGCATTACTAAAAGTTATTCATGAAATGTCATTAACTCATAGTTTTAAAATTAAAGTCATAACAATTGATGAAGGAATTCCAGGATATAGAAATGAAGCATTAAAAATTGTCAAAAAAGTTTGTTTAGAATTAAATGTAGAATATAAAATATATTCTTACAAAGAACTTTTTGATTTAACACTTGATGAGGCATTAGATTTAAGAGAAAATGAAAAAACATCATCATGTTCAATGTGTGGAACATTCCGAAGACGTGCAATGGATTATGCTGCAAAAGATATTGGAGCAGATGTAATTGCAACAGGTCATAATTTAGATGATACATTACAAACATTTGTGATAAACATGCTTTCGGGTGATACAACTAAAGTAGGTTGGATGAACCCAGATACATCAGAAAATTCTTTAAGAAAAATAAAACCATTTTGTGAAATATACGAATCTGAAATTGTATTTTATGCATTTACAAATAATATGCCATTTCAATCAGAACCTTGTCCGCACATGAATGAAGGAATAAGAACAGATATTCGTGAATTTTTAAATTTATTAGAAAGTCAACGCAGTGGAATTAAAAATAATTTGTATCAATCAATTATCAAAGTTTCTGAAGTAATGAAAAACTCCAAATCAAATACTAAAGAAAAAATAAATTGTGAAAAATGTGGGAGTGAATGCACAGGCAATGTATGCTCAGTTTGTACCTTGGTCTCAAAATTAAAATCAAATCAAACCTAATGCAAATATAACATACCATCTTAGAAAAAATGGTAGTAGGTAGGATTGGGGTGCTAGCCGTGCCCTATTCTGAAACCGGCTATATGCAGAGATCAGTAACTGTTGGGTAAATCTCTAGATGGGTAATTCCCGCTTGGTGTGCGGAAATGAAATCACGCCGAGGCGGGTGGTTGCAGGACTAGAAATATTCGAAGGAATAACTTCTAAGACCGAACTATCGAAAGGGATGAGGTCCGGGAGGGAGCAATCCTAAGGTAGGACATCCACGCTTCCTCGTCTACGTGGCGGATCTTGTACGCCTTGAAATGGGGCTATTCGTCTAGACTGGAACCAACGGATCTACTACCTTTATAATTAAAATCAAATTTGCATGTTTATGGAAGGACTAATTTCATTTGGAAATAAAAGAAATTATGAAGATTTTAAAAAACAAATCCCACTAACGGTGTTGCCACTTTTTGATTCAATTAGAGAATTTTGCTTCACATTAGGAGAAAATGTATTAGAAGATATTAGAATGCACAGAGTTGTTTTTTGTAAATCAATGACATTTAGATGGTTTATTGATGTTGAACCAGAACGAGATGGCGTTATTATTAAAATTCAAAAAAGCAGAAAAGATCCAATACAAACTATTCAAATTAAAAAAGATCAAAAAATTTTAGAATTTACTGAATTATTCAAAACAGCATATGAAAATATCCATTAATACAAAACATCAAACTTTGTAAATTCATTATCAAATTTTTCATTATGAACTTCAACATTTTCAACTATTGCATTTGCAGGTCCACTATTAGCCCATTCAACAAGTATAGAAATATTTTCCTCATTACCTTCTAAAAGACATTCAACACGACCATCTTGAAGATTTTTTACCCATCCAAAAACATCATTTTGAATAGATTTAGCTTTTAAACTCTGACGGAAAAAAACTCCTTGTACTCTCCCAGTTACAAAAAGTCTTACACGTTGATGAGACATTGATAGAAAATTTAAGAAACTTATTAATCAATTTTAGCTTTAAAGAAAAACTACTTTCTTTCTTTAATTCTAGCTCTACCAGTCTTTCTAGCAGCAATACTACCCACCTTTGCTCCAGGGGGCGCATCTCTAGAAACAGTAGAACTTTGTCCAACGTGTTGATGTCTACCACCACCGTGTGGGTGAACATATGCTGCTTGTGCAACACCTCGAACAATCGGATATTTCTTTCCTTTAGCTTTAAAACTACGCCATTTGTTGCCGGCACTCATAAAGTGACGTTCAGTGGCTCCACCACCAGAAAGAGTACCAATCATAGCTCTATTTTTTGGATTAAGAGTTGCAAATTTACCAGAAGGAAGTTTAATTGTAACGCCATCATCACCGTGAGAGAAAATAGTTGCATCAGTTCCTGCAGATTTTACTATAGCACCACCGTCTCCAAAATGTCTTTCAATATTACAAACAATAGTACCATCTGGAATATTTTGAACACTAATTACATTTCCTTTTTCAATTTTTGATTTTAAGCCAAATTCTAATGATTCTCCTACTTTAGTTCCAAGAACTGCTGGAATAAAGGAAACAGAACCGTCTTCAAATCTAACTTTAGATAGCGGTGCTTCTCTTCCACGCTCATGAATTAAGTCTATAATTTCACCAGTATGATTTTCTGCTAGTGGAAAACGTGGATAAGTAGCAGTTTTTCCTACTTTGCCAGTAGAAGTTGATCTAAATTGATTACCTCCCCGGCCTCGTCTACGTACTAATGGTCTTTTACCCAAGTTGATCGTTTCCAACTGAAAAGAGAATTTTAAGCTTTGGTATAGAGTAAAATATGAAATAATACCACAAAGGTATAAAAATTAGATTATAGGGTCTTTGTATATGAGTCAAAATGCACTTACCCTCAAAGTTCTTGAAGCATACACAAGGGATGTTGGAAGAGGAGTAGCAAGAATTGATTATGATTCAATGGATACTCTAAGTGCCTCAACTGGTGATGTTATTGAAATTAAAGGTAAAAGAAGAACAGTAGCAAAATGTCTTCCACTATATCCATCTGATGAAGGAAAAGGAATAATCAGAATTGATGGACTTGGTAGAAATAATTCAGGAATAGCAATTGGTGATACAATTTCAGTTAGAAAAATTAAAGCAGTCGCTGCTGAAAAAGTGGTAGTTGCACCTTTAGAAGCAATTCCTCCAATAGATGAAAGATATCTTGCTGATGCTTTAGAAAGTGTTCCATTAATCAAAGGTGATAATGTAATGGTTCCATACTTTGGTGGACGTTTAACATTCCAAGTAATTGGTGTAACACCAGCAGCTGATGCAGTTTTGATTACACAAAAAACAGTTTTCCATATTGCAGAAAAAGGAGAAACATTACGTGGTGTACCTCAAGTAACCTATGAAGATATTGGAGGTATACATAATGAAATTAAAAAAGTAAGAGAAATGATTGAACTTCCATTAAGACATCCTGAAATTTTTGAAAAATTAGGTATTGAAGCTCCAAAAGGTGTTTTACTTTATGGTCCACCAGGAACTGGTAAGACATTACTTGCAAAAGCAGTAGCAAATGAAAGTCAAGCTCATTTCATTAGTATTTCAGGTCCAGAAATAATGAGTAAATTTTATGGAGAAAGTGAAGCTAGATTAAGAGAAATTTTCAAAGAAGCTAGAGAAAAAGCTCCATCAATTATCTTTGTAGATGAAATAGATTCTATCGCTCCAAAAAGAGAGGAAGTTACTGGAGAAGTAGAACGTAGAGTAGTATCACAAATGCTATCATTAATGGATGGATTAGAAGCAAGAGGAAAAGTTATTGTTATTGCAGCAACAAATAGACCAAATGCAATAGACCCTGCACTAAGAAGACCAGGTAGATTTGACAGAGAAATTGAGATTAAAGTTCCAGATAAAAAAGGAAGAAGCGATATTCTTGCAATTCACAGTAGAAATATGCCATTAGCAGATGATGTTGACATGTCAAAAATGGCAGGAGTTAGTCACGGGTATGTTGGTGCAGATTTAGAATATCTTTGTAAAGAAGCTGCAATGAAATGTTTAAGAAGATTATTACCAGTACTCGATTTACAAGAAGAAAAACTTCCTCCAGAAACTTTGGATAAATTAATTGTAAAGCACGAGGATTTCCAAAAAGCCTTGATTGAGATAACACCATCTGGAATGCGAGAAGTATTTATTGAAAATCCAGATGTAAGCTGGGAAGAAGTTGGAGGATTAGAAGATGTTAAACGAGAATTACAAGAGGCAGTTGAATGGCCAATGAAATATCCAGGATTATATGATAAACTAGGACATAAGATGCCAAGAGGTATCTTACTTCATGGTCCAAGTGGTACAGGAAAAACTCTACTTGCAAAAGCAGTAGCAACACAAAGTGAAGCAAATTTTATTTCAGTAAGAGGTCCTGAACTACTCTCAAAATGGGTAGGTGAATCAGAAAGAGGTATTAGAGAAATTTTCAAAAGAGCTAGACAATCATCTCCTTGCGTAATATTCTTTGATGAAATCGATTCTATTGCACCACTTAGAGGAGCAGGTGGAGAAAATGCAGTTACTGAAAGAGTAGTTAGTCAATTACTTACAGAATTAGACGGTATGGAAAATATGCACGGAGTTATAGTTTTAGCTGCAACAAATAGAGCAGATATGATTGATCCTGCATTATTAAGACCGGGAAGATTTGACAAAATTATTCAAATTCCGCTTCCAGATAAAGAAAGTAGAAAGAGTATTTTGAAAATAAATGCAGAAAAAATACCAACAATTACTGCAACAAGTGATCCAAACCATATTGACTTTGAAAGACTTTCAGAAATGACTGATGGACTTAGCGGTGCTGATACAGCATCAGTCGGAAATACTGCAGTATCATTAGTAATACATGAATTTTTAGATTCACATCCAAATGAAAAAGATATTGAAAAAACTACTATAGATGTTAAAGTATC
>CAJQSS010000008.1 GCA_905616385.1 uncultured Candidatus Nitrosopumilus sp.
ATGGTAGGAATTTCTTACTCAGAAGTAATGGGTGGAACTCAAGTTGAACTTGATTTCAGTGAATTACACGTTAACTACGATATGACTGCAACACAAAATGGTGAAGTAGTTTTTGAAGAAACTGGTTTACATTCTATGGATCTCATTGCAACTCATCAAATAGATGCAGTTGGTTCTGATGAAAATCCAATAAATGTAAAAGTAGAATCTTTAGGAATTGGTGCACCAGGTAATGAGGATAATTGGACTGGACCAGTAGGTCAAGTTACAACTGCACAATTTTTTGAAATTGCTGGACCCGGAGTTGACGATGATACCACTCCTCCAGTCCTTACACAAAATCAAAACATTACACTTGATGCAACTACATCAAATGGTGCAATTGTAAATTATGAATCGCCACTTGTAACAGATAATGAATCTCACTATGGTCCAACATGTACTCCAGCTTCTGGCTCCTTTTTCCAAACTGGAACAACTGAGGTGACATGTTCTGCAAGTGATTGGGCAGGTAATGTTGGCACTACAAGCTTTACTGTAACTGTAAACTCATTAATTGCAGCACCTGTTGAAATTACAACTGATGTATCCATAACAATTGGAAAATCTGTCTACAACACTGATGATGCAATATTTGTTACAGGAATTGCAACTCCATTTACTGAAAATAATGTATCAATTCAAGTAGAGGATTCTTCAGATAATGTTGTCTTAGTTGAACAAATAACTCCGGAATCCTCTGGCATATACACTGGAATAATTTTCCCAAATTTCCTATGGAGTACTAGTGGAAATTACACAATGTCTGCAACATATGGAAATTCTACTGCAAACACATCATTTGGATTTGAATTCCTTGAGCCTGTTATTGATGAATATCTCTCTCCAACTGGAATTACTTTACAAACGGATACATCCATGTATACAATTGGAGATACGATCATTATTGAATCTGCATTAACTGATGTGGGTTCAGACTATCAAATTGGTATTTTTGTTGAAGACCCTACTGGTGAATTACGCTCTATGCAATTTTTAAACACAGATGATTCTGGCTCTGTATCCTTATCATTAAAGGCTCAAGATAATTGGATTCCAGGAAAATATCTTGTAGGTGCATATGATGTATTAGATAATTCTGCAACTATTCGTGAATCTGTATCTTTTGATATTGTAAAACCAATACCTGAAATTACCATATCCCCAACTGTAACAACTACAGAATCTGGTGATACCATCACATCATATGATGCAGGAGATATGGCATACTTTTCAACATCATTACTATCTGAATCAACTTCTGACGTACTAGTTACAATTAATGTTGTAGATTCTGATGACACAACTTTGGGTGTTGCATTTTTCAAATCTATAATTGGTAAAGGTGATTCAGAACTTGTTTTAGGATTTAAAATACCTGAAGATGCAGCTGACGGTGTAGCAAAAATTTACGTAAACACTTACACTGATTGGATTGATAATGGTGGAATTGTAATTGGTAGTGAGTTACTATCTGAGGTAAACATTGATGGTGTAATTATTGAAGTTGTAGAAGAAACTGTTGTAGAAGAAACTGTTGTAGAAGAAACTGTTTTACCTGAAAATACTATCCCTAGACTTTCTACAGTTACAGACATTACACAATCTGCATCCTTTACAACTGGCAGTGTTGTATCCTACTCATTACCAATTGCAACTAGCGGGGCAACTACTTTAGATGCAACATGTACACCTGCACCAGGCAGTATGTTCCCAATTGGCTCAACACAGGTAACTTGTACTGCAACAAATGACTTTGGAAATACTGGAATGACTTCCTTTATGGTTACCATAAATCCAATCCTACAAACTACAGACCAATCATTATCAGTTAAAGTTGGAAAAGATTCGTACAATAATTTGGAACCACTATTTGTAACTGGCTCTGTTGGTACAGTAACTGGTGAGCCAATTAATTTAGAAGTTCGTGATACACAAAATAATTTAATTTCAATTGAACAAGTGACTCCAAAAGAATCTAGTGTGTATAGTGCAGTTCTTACATCAAATGAATTGTGGGACAACACTGGCGAATATACAATCATTGCAAAATATGAAGGTGTAATTGCACTTGACACATTTGAGTTTGAACTAGTTGAAGTTGAGGAAGTAATTCCAGAAAAAATTCCTACTTCATTGTTTATAGACACTCTTGATTCTGCATATGTTTTAGGTGATGTGGTGGGAATAGGGGTAAATTTAGTTGATGCAGGAGCTGGTGAATCAATATTATTGGAAATTAAAGATTCACAAAATGATCAAGTGTTGATACAATCACTAAACACTGACAGTAATGGTATTGCAGTTTTCTTACACCAGTTAGATTCCTCTGGAGAACCTGGAGTGTATTCTGTAACTGCAATTTCAGATGAATGGAATTTCTCAAATTCTGAAAACTTTATTGCAGTTGCACAAATTCCTGATATTACAGTTGGTGATGTCATATCCACATTACAAAACGGAACTGAAGTTGATTCATTTGAATCAGGAGACATGGGATACTTCCAAACCCCTATAATTTCAGAATCAGTATCTAATGTTTTGATAACTGTAAACATCTTTGATGTAGAAAACACCCCACTTGGATTAGCATACTTTAACTCCAAAGTGGTAGATGACACCTTTGATATCACCCTTGGATTACAAATTCCACAAGATGCAGTTCCAGGTCTAGCCACAGTTTACATCAATACATTCACTGACTGGCCTAATGAGGGAGGGGTACCAATACTTGAGCAGCAGGTATCATTTATTGAGATTTCACCTGCATCTACCACTTCCTTGACTGTATCCTCAGAGGAACCAGAACCAGTGGTTGAACAAGTAGTAAACTGTGGTCCTGGAACTGAAAATGTAAACGGTATTTGTGAAACACCAATTACTGGTAACATTTCTGTAAACACTGAATCTACATCTTACGCTACTGGTAACACCATTGTAATTTCTGGCTATATCAAAAATTTGGCTGAATATGAACAACCTGTAGTGATACTAATTGTAAGCCCTGATGGAAACCTTGTATCTATTGATCAAGTTTCACCTGATTCATCTGGAAATTATTCTACCACTGTAAAGGCTGGCGGTACCATGAATTCTAATGGTGAGTATGAAGTTCGTGCACAATACGGTGCTAGCAAAATTACTAGTACATTTGATTTTGCAAGTTATTGATGGATTAATTTGATTTGAAAAATTATAAAAATAATTTAAAATTTTTAAATATTTTTTGTAATTTTAATTGGAGGGAATTATTCTAGTTATGCTAAATTATAATTTCCTTGTTTTAGGATTTGTTATAGTGGGATTACTTTTTGCCCCAACAACCATTCCATATATGGCTCCAATAGCAGAAGCTTCTCCAATGGATAACCCAGCTGATGCAATTAATGATCTTTCACTTACATCCATATCCAAGTATGGCAATCAAGCAGATCGAAATAGCATAACACTTAGCTGGTCTGCTCCAAATGATAACGGCAGTCCGATATTATTTTACAATATACAAGTGCATGAGATATCTGGAAACGGCTGGACAGTACTAGAAAATGACGTGTATGGCACGACATATACACATGAAAATGCCCCAACTCCTTATCAATTTTCATACAGAGTCTTTGCCATAGCTGCTGATGGTTGCAATGGCAGTAGCAGTACTTTCTATAACGCCTGTAATGAGAGTAATATTTTGCATGTTGTATCCTTGCCAAATGCAGAAAGTGGAGCAGTAAATTCTTCATGTAACAATTCAGACCTTGATGACTGTGGTTATTTTGATACTGAAAAAATAGACACTTGCTTTAACCGAAGTGGCTACTCTATACCTGGAGTAGTTGATGTAACTGAGGGAGGTAATGAATTTGTATTTTCTGGTAAATTATCTCCAAAGGAAAATGGACAATGCATGACTCTAAATGATGATTATTTTCTTCCAAACAAATCTGTAACAATACTTGCTGAGAAAGGTACTGAAATTGGTGCAGGTAATGAACAAAAATCTATTACGGTAGTTACTAATTCTGATGGTTCAGAAAAATATGGATTTGTTGTAAATTTTCCATTTACTGATGCCTCTGATGTGGGACAATGGAGAATACTATTTGACTTTGCTGGGGATTCTGAACACAATCCTACTGAGGATAATTTTTCTCCACAAATGACCATAACTGTTACAGAAACTGCGACAGAAACTGCGACAGAAACTGCGACAGGACCATTTACAATAACTGATGATTCTACTGGTGGGGATTGTACTAGCATTGGAACATGGAGTTCATCAACAAAGACATGTACACTTACTGGCGATATTACAGTTGGTCAGGTGCACGCAATAGTGGTAGGATCTGATGGAATTACAATTGACGGTGCGGGTCATTCAATATCTGGAGGTGTACTGGATGAGAGTTGCCCAATGAGTGGTGTTGGAACATGTAGTACTATGGCACCATGGAATGGGAATGCTGGGGTGTATATGTTTAACAAAGATCATGTTGTAATCAAAAACTTAAACATCAATGGTTTTTTTCATGGAATCCTAACTGATGAAACATCTAGTTATGGCATAATTACAGGAAATACAATTTCATCACCAGGACAATATCCTCACGGTTCTGCCATCGACGTAAAAGGTGGTAATCATGTACAAATCACAAACAACGAAATTTCTAATAGTTACAAAGGAATCAAGGTGTTTAATGTACGTGGATCCGACCAATGCTCTGGAGATAATTCCTTTGTCATAAGCCAAAATACAATTAACATGCCATCTGGTTCAGAATTTGGAATTTCCAATACTTACAATAGTATCAATGAAAACGGTAAAGGAGTTTGTATTGATCAAAATACAATAACTGGCGGCGGTACTGGGATAATAAATTGGTATTCTCAGGGTGGCATAATTACAAACAATATTGTCACTGGTGCAGATATTGGTTTCTCTATATCTTCTGCCGTAACATCATTTACTGGAAACACATTATCTGGTAATGGCGTTAATTTTGATGGCATTTCTCAAGAATCATCAATTACAATAACTGATGATTCTACTGGTGGGGATTGTACTAGCATTGGAACATGGAATAACGCTGCAAAAATTTGTAAACTTTCAACTGATTTAACTAAAGGAATCATCATCAATAGTGATCAAATAACATTAAATGGTAATGGAAAAAGTATCACTGGAACATACACTTCACTTAATCCTAGTGCTTCCACTTTTACTGAAGGTGTAAAGATAGATGGTGCAACAGGCGTTACAGTAAAAAATCTTGTAATTAATAACGTGAATTCTGGAATTTACCTTTCATCTTCTGAAAATAATTTGATTATTGATAACACATTATCTAACAATGGATACGGTGTAAATTTGTATGATTCTCCAAATAATGCAATAAGAGATAACACAATTACTTCTGAT
>CAJQSS010000009.1 GCA_905616385.1 uncultured Candidatus Nitrosopumilus sp.
TCCTCTGATTGGGTTGCCATTCTTATCTAGTCCTTTGAATTCTCTATTCCGCCTATTCGTTCTCGCTTGTTTCTCTGCTTTCTTGTTCCCTAGTCCTCCTTCGGCACGTATTGCCTCTAGTTTTTCTTTTTGTTTTACTGGAAATTTGTCTAATTCTTTCTATAATTTTTGTGACTTTCTTTTTTCCTTTTCTAACCTTTTTTCTAAACGTTTCATAGTTTCTTCATTTTTTTTGATCTAGTAAACACGTCTTTATCCAGATTTTTTTAATCATTTTCACTTTTCTTCCAGTGATTCTTCAATTTCAGCCAATGTACGTTCAACCATGATTTACAAAGACAGTTATTCTTGATGCTGATTTTCTGGATTTGTAATTATTCTTGGAATTATACTTGTGATAATTAGCGTAATCATAATGATATTTGATTCAAAAAATAAATTAGATAATAAAAGAAATTATTAAGGATTTATAGTCATCTTACCAAATTTTCCTTTGGTTAGAGACACTTCCCCTTTGAACTCGTTAGTGTATCCATTTTCTATGACAACTTTATCTCCGACATTAACTGCTTTGATATCGTCACCCCACAATGTGAGTTTCATTTGGTTTTCTTCAGTTCCATCACTGTTTGATATTGTTGCATCGCAGACATCGACTGTTCCTCCAGTTTTGAGATTTACAGTTCTTGGTTCTCCTTTGCCAATAACTTCAGCTTCAACGTTAACACCACTTCGCATTTTTTTTGCGTCTGAAATTGGTATTGATTCTGACATGTGAATTTTAACAACAATTGCGATTATAAGCTTTGTTAAAAAAATCCTAAAAATATGGATCAATAATGCTAATAGCAATTGAAAAATATTGGCATAATCTAGTATCGTTGCAGAGGTATCGAAGCCCGGTCAACCGAGAGGGACTCAAGATCTATAATATAGGAAATCCCTTCTCTTAGGAGTTCGTGGGTTCGAATCCCACCCTCTGCACTATTATCTTACTAAAAATACTAAATTCTAAAAATTATGCAACTATATTTTTTACTTTAGTGATTGAGTGATTTGAAATATTTTTGTGTATTTCTGCCAAATCATCATCTTTGAAAGATAGATTACACCTAAAACACTTCCAAACTAACTCCGACATGCCTTATATACCAATAAATTGCTTATAAGGATATTGCATGATTGATCCAATTTGTTACAAAACATGATCATTGTTTGTAAAAACATGTAATTTTTTGATTATTTTAAAAAATTTATTATATTATCTTCTGACTAAATATGGATCCAAGGGTTTAGAAATAAAATATTAGTAGAATTATTGAGAAATATTGGATGTTTTTGAACTATTTGGAGAATTTTCATATTTTGGAATTTTTCTTATATTAATTGGAATAAATGCATCTCCCATTTTGATGCCACCTAGTTGGATAGTTTTAACATCATTTTATCTTCTTGATCCTACTTTGAATATTGTACTTCTTGCTGTAGTTGGTGCAACGGGAGCTACTATTGGCAGATTCTTTCTAAAAAGAATTAGTGGATTATTTCGAAAGTTTGTTGGAGAAGAACAAAAATCTAATCTGGATATGATTGGAGATTATCTGAATAAGAAAAAATATGGGTATCTAATTGCATCTTTTTTGTTTGGAGCGACACCTCTTCCAAGTAATATTTTATTTATTACGTATGGACTAATGCGTGCAAAGAGTGTTGGTATCTATGTTGGATTTTGGATTGGTAGAACTATTTCTTATATTATAATGATATATTTTGGTAATGCAGTTTTAACTCCATTTTTAGAAATATTTGAAGATCGTCTTACTGGAATTTTACTAATTGACGGTATTGGAATTGGCTTAATTGTTTTATTTGCATGTATTAATTGGACCGTGCTACTCACTCAAAGAAAAATTAAATTTGTTAAACCAAAAATATGGAGATTCTAAATGAACGTTCTTGATTCTATAAAAAATGAAATAATTAAAATAATGGATAATGATCCTGCCCATGATTTTGAACATGTTATGCGAGTCTATAATAATGCTCAAAAAATTGCAAAAAAAGAAAAAGCAAACCAAAAATTAGTTCTTAGTGCTACGTTATTACATGACATAGTTTCATATTCTAAATCCAGTAAACGTTCTAAATTTTCTTCTATAGACAGTGCAAAAAAATCAAAATTAATTTTAAAAAAATATAATTTTACTACTGAAGAAATTACAATTATTTCTGATGCTATTGCAGATCATAGTTTTTCTCAAAATAAAGTTCCTCAAACTCTTGAAGGAAAAATATTACAAGATGCCGATAGACTTGATGCATTAGGTGCTATAGGAATTGCGAGAGTTTTTGCTACTAGTGGTTCTCTCAATAGACCCTTTTACAACATTGATGATCCTTTTTGTAATAAAAGAAATCCTGATGATAATCTTTGGGCCGTTGATCATTTTTTTAATAAATTACTGAAATTAGAATCAATGATGAACACAAAATCTGGTAAAATTGAAGCTAAAAAAAGAACTAAAGTGTTGAAGGTATTTTTAAAACAACTAAAGGATGAGGTTTAACCATAATCTACATATCTATCATATCTAGTTTCAATTTCATTATTTTTACCTGAGATTATTTTCTCATATTCTTGTTTTTTTCTAAATTCTATGTATTTACAAATTTCAGCATAATCTTCATTTTTTGGATATGATTCAAAAACTGGTTCAACCATTTTTAGATATTCTAATGTTTTTTCTCTAAATTCTTCTCTTGTTGGTTTTCTAATCCCTTCCATTCTAAAGCCTACTGTAGCCCAACTTGCACCAACAACATGTGGCAATAAGTCAAATGCTCTTTGTATTTCAAATCGTTCGTCGTTTCTCATGACTCTTGAAGAAATCTTGAGGCTGATTTTGCAAAATATGTGACTATCATGTCTGCTCCTGCTCTTTTAATTGAATAGAGAATTTCTAATGTAATGTCTTTTTCATTTACATATCCTAATTGAGATGCAGCTTTTACTAATGCATATTCTCCAGAAACACTATATGCTGACACTGGAATATTGTATTTTCTCCTAGTTTCTGCAATTAAATCCAAATATGATAATGCTGGTTTTATCATTACGATATCTACTCCTTCATTGATGTCTGTTTCTACTTCCATCATTGCTTCTCTTGCATTTGTAAATGGAACTTGGTATGTTTTTCTATCTCCAAATTTTGGTGCACATTCTGCAGCATCTCTAAATGGCGAATAAAAATTTGAACGATGTTTTGCTGAATGTGACATTATTGAGACATTTGTAAACCCTTCATCATCTAGAGCTTTTCTTATTGCTGCAACTTGACCATCCATCATTGCTGATGGTGATACTGTGTCAACACCTGCTTTAGCTTGACTAACAGCAATTTTTGCAAGTGTATCTAAACTTGTATCATTATCAATTTTATCACCTTGAATAATTCCACAATGACCTGTAGATGTAAATTGACACAAACAAACATCTGCCATAATTACAATTTTATCTCCAAACTCTTTTCGAATTTGCGTAATTGCTTTTTGAACTATACCGTTATCATCAAAAGAGGAACTTCCTGCTTCATCTTTTTGTGTTGGAATTCCAAATAACATGATTGCAGGAATCCCTAAATCTATGATTGTTTTGACTTCATCATTTACATCTTCTAATGGTAATCTTTCAATTTCTGACATTGATTCAATTTTAATTCTTGTTTTCAGATCCTCTTGAACAAATACTGGGCAAATGAAATCTTTGGATGTTAATGTGGTTTCTTGAACTAATTCTCTCATTTTTTCTGATATTCGTAATCTTCTAAGACGTTTAGTGGGAAATGACATGTTTAAAATTAATTCGGGCTAAAATATAATCCTAGTCAGCCTGGTTCTGTTTTTTATAGTCAAATAGCTTACTGGCCAACTCTATTACATCTGGTTGACCTTGTTCTGATGCTTTTCTGATATTATTCATTGGAGTTGATACGATACTCTCTACCACTGCTTTTGTTAATTCTTCAATAATTTTGATTTTCTTTTCATCTTTTTCATCTAGCATTTGTAATGCTTTTTTCAATTCTTTTTCTCTGAGATTCTCTATACTTTTGAATACGTCAGTTACCAGTGGTTCTGCATCTAATCTTTTCATTGAGGCTTCTAATACTGATACTTCTTCTCTAATTATATTTTCAACGGTTTTTACCTTGTTTAATCTAGCATTCATGTTTTTTTCCACCATTTCTGCAATTTGATCTAAATTCATTAATTTGATACCTCCAATTGTTGCAACTTTTTCATCCACTGTTCTTGGATTTGATAAATCTAGTATCATCATTCCCTTGTTTTTATCTTTCATGGCATCTGCAATTCTTTCTTGTGTTACAAGAAAATACGGTGCAGTTGTTGCAACAAATATTACATCATACTTGTTAAATCCTGAAAGAACTTCTTCAAATTTAATTGGATTTCCTCCCATTGTTTCACAAAATATTTCTGATCTTCCAATGGTTCTACTTGTAACATCAAATCCATATCTTCTTTTTTGTAATGATTTTGCAACAAGAGTTGACACTTCTCCAGTTCCAATCAAAAGAATTTGTTTCATTTTTAATTCATCAATATTTTCTTCTGCAAGTTTTACTGCCATTGATCCTACTGATATACCGCCTTTGCCAATTCCACTAGAATTTCTAATTCTTGTACCCATTCTGATTGCTTTATCAAAGAGAGTGTTGAGATGTTGACCTGATGCCTTTAATTCTCTAGCTGATGTTATTGAATTTTTTATTTGACCTAAAATTTGTTCTTCACCTAATACCATTGAATCTAAGCCTGATGTTAGTTTCAACAGGTGATGTAGGGCCTCTTGATTTTCTACAAATTCAATATTTTCTTCAAATATTTCTTCATCTAATCCTGTAATACTTGCCCATGTTTTCTTAATTTTATCTGAATTATCTGTTTTTGATTTTCCAAATAATTCAATTCTATTACAAGTTTGAATTATTACACATTCATCTAATTCTGAATATTTTTTAAATTGTTGATATGCATTTTCCATATCTCTGATAGTAAACTTTTCTAAAATATGGATTGGTGAGTTACGAAATGTCACACGTGCATTTATGATTTTTTGATTCATTTCCATTTTTTTAGTATTTCTATAGCTCGCTTTTCAGCTTTTTTTATTTGACCGTCTTTTATTAACTGATCAATATGATTATCAGTCATGATACTCCGTAGACACTCTTTTCGTTCAAATTGGGTGGAAATGATTTCTTTAGCTAGTTTTCGTGATATTTTTTGAATTTTAATTTGAGCAATATCTTCTTTTGAAATAACTTTTTTTAGTACCTTTTCAGCTTTTGTTTTAATTTTTTTTGACATAATTGGACTCCTACCTCCCGTGAAAATTGCAATTTGAATCATTTTTTCAAAATCAATAATTGCTGCATTTGAAAAATCACTATCTTCGGGATTATCTGAACTATATGATATTATTTTCTTCTTCTTTGCATGATTGATTATTTTTTGATTAATTTTTTTATCATTTGTAGTTGTAATTATTAAATCTGGTTTTAGTTCTAAAATAAATTTTACATTTTTAATTTTTTGTTTTTTAAATTTAACTTGTTTTGTTTTTACTAATTTTGAAATCTGTATATTTATAGAATCGCTGATAACTATGATTTCACACTTTTCATTTAATATTGGTTTTATTCTTTTTTCAGCCTCATTTCCTCCTCCTACAACAATGATTTTTTTACCTTCAAGATTTAGATTAATTATCATCGATCCAAGACACTCCAGTTTCTATTTATGTATTAAAAATTACTGTGTAAAATACTAGCTACATTTTTAATTGAATTGCAGATTAATCTCCTTATTGTCTTCTTTAAGCGAATCTGATAAGGAACTTCTCAATGAAATCCAATGGACATTTCCGTTAGTTACTAGACCTTTTGATGCTATTGCTAAAAAATTTGATACTACTCCCGAAATTATTAAAGAAAAATTAAACAATCTTAAAGAAATTGGTGTCTTAAGACAATTGAGTGCCATTTTTGATACTAGAAAACTAGGTTACACTAGTTCATTAGTTGCAATGGAAATTGAACATGATAAATTAGATTATGTAGCTAGTCAAATCAATCGTCATCCTGGAGTTAGTCATAATTATGAGCGTGATCATCAGTTTAATCTTTGGTTCACTTTGGCTGTTCCACCTGGAGCTGATTTAAATGCTGAACTTGAAAAATTCAATGTTCTTAAAGGAATTAAAAAAGTTCGAATGCTTCCAACTTTACAATTATTTAAAATTGGTGTTAAACTTGATTTGATTGATGATAAAAAACATGAGATTGCACCAACTGAAGAGAAAAAAGAAATTAAAAATATACAATTTGAACCAACAGAACAAGATAAAGATTTCATTCGTGAATTACAAAAAGATATGGAGATTATTGATGAACCGTTTGTACAAGCCGCAAACAATCTTGGAATTACTGAAGATGAATTATTTGCAAAAATGAAACACTATGAGAGTATGGGTGTTTTACGAAGATTTGCAGCTATCCTTAGACATAGACAAGTTGGATTTACTGCAAACGGTATGATTGTTTGGAAAGTTCCTGAGGGTAGAATTACTTCCGTTGGAGAAATATTAGGTTCATTTCCTCAAGTTAGTCATTGTTATGAACGTCCAACTTATGATGATTGGCCATATAATGTGTTTTCCATGATTCATTGTAAAACACATGATGAAGCCCATGATGTAGCTAAAACTATCCAAAACCAAATTAATGTTGATGAATACAAAATCCTTTTCAGTTCTCGTGAATTTAAAAAAACTAGAGTTGAATATTTTGTTGAAAATTCATTTAGTTTAGAAGATACTGCTGCTTAAATTTCATTTTTATCATGTCCTACAACATGAATATTACAAAAATATTGATCATTCATGTTACAATAGTATAGGGAATCTTTTCCACATTCCTTACATGGTGGTTTTTCATCCTCTAATGATAATTTTGTATGATAAATTTTACTTCTACTTGTAACCTCTAATTTTTTATAAATTCTAGTTAAATTTGAATAATATTCTAATTCTTCTGGGTTTAGAATTTGATCGTTTTTAATTTTTTTAATTATTAATTCCCATTTTTTATATTTACCAATTTTGGCAAGTTTCATTCTTTCAATAATTTCTATGGTTTTTTCTGAATCAATTGGTTTTTTCATTTACAAATTAGTTTGTTTGTGGTGTTGCTTTTAATTCATAAGATGGCCATGTATTGAATAACTCATCAATTTCCTTCATATCTGATGCTGAAACATATCCTCCTTTAGTCATTTCAACATAATTTACAATTTCTTCTTCACTAACTACTGTCGGAAATACTGTTGCAAATCCTTTTTTTGACATGATAAATTTCATTGATAATTCTGTTATTGTTAAGTTATTTCTTTCTGCAATTGGTTTGAGCACTTCAACTTTTGCTAATGATGCTTTAATCCATTCTCCTTTTCTTACTGATCTATGATCTTTTTCATCAATTTTAGTTTCAGCATTTACTTTTCCTGTTAGTATTCCTGATGCTTCTGGAACTCTAACAAGAATTCCTACCTCTTTTTCTTCTGCTTTTTTCATTAATTCATTACCTGGTGTTTGTTCTAAAATATTGTATACTGTTTGAACTGCACTTACATTTGGTCTTTCCATTGCTTCCATGCCTTCTTGTGTCCATCCAATTGCAGGGCCTAAAGCTACTTGATATGTGTTAATTGATTTATCTTTAACAAAACTATCTAATACATTAAAAATAGAATTATCTCTAATATGATTTAATTTTGGATTATGTAATCCATACATATCTAAATGATCTGTTTGTAATCTTTTCAAACTATCTCTTAACGCTTTTCTAGTGAAATCTTCGTCAAACTTTTGAGGTAATTCCTTATGTCCAATTTGTTCTACTTCTGAAAAATCATATCCGTATTTTGTAGATAGTACAACTTCATCTCTCATATCTTTGAAAACTTCGCCAATTAGTCTTTCACTTTTTCCTTTTCCATACATGTCTCCCGTTTCAAAAAAGTTAATTCCTAAGTCATATGCTTTTTTGAGCATTCTTTTTGCTTCATCCTCTTCAATTTTTTTACCCCACCAATCTAGTGCAATAGACCAAGCACCAAATCCTAATTCCGATACTTTAATGTCTGTTTTTCCTAGTTTATTATAATTCAATTTTTATCTCCTTTTGATTTTATTGGAATTTCATCATTTATGTTTATCCAACATTTGTATCGCTGATATTTGATTTTAGGTATTTATCCTAAACTTGTAATTAATGGAATGATATCTTTTTTCACACATACAATCATTGGAATGTCATTTTCTACATATGTTGAAACTTGTGTTTCTCTCAAATCCATGATTAAATCTTGAAAATCTCTGATGTCATCTACCTCAAATGCTAGCATGAAATCTTCATCATGGATTCCAAATGAATATGTTGTATTGAGTATTATTTGTGGATATTTTTTACTAACTGTTATGTGCTCATCCATAATTTCCTGACGTTTTTCTTTTGGTAGGAGATACCATTCTCTTGTTTTTGTAAATGGATAAACTATGACATGTTTTTTTGGATTATCGCCTGTAATGAAACCTAAAGTTTTTTGGTCTTTTACATACAGTGATGGTCTTGTGCATGACAAATATGTCATTGATGCAATGATATATTTTCCAAATACTGTTTTGTATAATTTTTCAATTACTGCTTGAATTTCTTCAATCGAGGGTGCAGCAAACCAAAATAAAAAATCTGCATCATCTCGAAGACCTAAATTTGAATATGATCTAAATATTATTTTTGAATTATTGATAATATTTTCTACTTCTTTTGCGGATTCTTCTTTTGCTAAATCTGCCATCCATCTCCATTTAGGATCAACTTTGAAAAATGAAAAATTAAAAAAATACTGTTCACTATTTTCTGCCATGATTTTTAATTTTGATTATGCTGCTTTCTCTAAAGCCCACTCATAACCTTCGGCTTCTAATTTATCTGCAAGAGATGCATCACCTGTTTGAATTACTTTACCTTGTGCAAATACATGTACATAATCTAATTTGTCTAAGAATTTTAAAATTCTAGCATAGTGAGTAATTATAATTACTGTTGCATCTGTAGTTGAAACATTACTGATTGCTTTAGCTACTGATTGAACTGCATCAATATCTAATCCTGAATCTGGTTCATCTAAAATTGAAACTTTAGGTTTTAAAACTGCCATTTGTAATACTTCTGCACGTTTTTTCTCTCCTCCTGAAAACCCTTCATTTAGATATCTTGAAAGGAATTCTTCTCTTAATCCCACTTTTGCTATATTTTCTTTAAGATATTTTTGAAATTCTCTTACAGTGATGAAAACTTCTCTATCGTCCCCATCCATTGCTTTACTTAGAGAGTTGTATGCTGTTCTTAGAAAGTGAGAAAATCCTACTCCTGAAACTTCAGTTGGATATTGAAATGCTAAGAATAATCCTTTTTTTGCTCTTTTATCGGCAGTTAATTCTAAAATACTTTCACCATCCAATAGAATATCTCCTTTAGTGACTTTGTACTTTGGATGTGCAAGTAATGTGTAAGCCAATGTACTTTTTCCTGAACCGTTTGGTCCCATAATTGCATGTACTTCTCCAGGTCCTGTCTTTAGATTAACTCCTTTGAGAATCTCTTTATCTCCTATTGATACGTGTAGGTCTTTAATTTCTAATACTACCATAATTCAAACAATTTTAATTCTCTATATAATACCGACGAAATTTAGCTAATCCTAATTGATAATTTTAATTATAAAATGAAAAGAGGGGGGGGAGGTTATTTGGCCAGAGATGGTCTCAAAGTAATTTTGAGTTTATGACTTGTTAGAATCTCTTTACATCTATTTCTGATAGTGACTTCTGTAACTCCTGCAACACTTGAAACGTCTCTTTGTAGAACGCTTTGTCCAAGTAGTACTGATGAAACATACAGATATGCCGCAGCAATTCCATTTGGAGATTTTCCATCTGAAATACTGTTGTCCTTTGTTTTTTCAGCAATTTCTAAGGCTAGTCTTTCTACTCTAACCTCTGTTTGTGTCATATTTGCTATCTTTGAGATGTATTTGTCCATAGTTAAGACTGGAGCTTTTAATGTGCCCATTTCCATTACCATGGTTCTATAATATCTTGCTGCAAGTTTTGTTTTTGATTTAACATCTTTTGCTGGAACAATTCCTCGACAAATTTCTTCTAATGATCTTACTACGTCACATTGTTTACATGCCATGTAAATTGTAGCTGCTGTGATACAAACTACTGATTTTCCTTTGACATCTATGTGTCCATCTAAATTTCTATAAATCATTGAAGTAGTTTCTAATACATTTTTTGAAAGATTAAGTGATTCACATGTTTCGCCCATCTTTGCTAAAACATTTGCAAGTCGTCTTTCTTTTGGTGTTGAAACTCTTACTCTTTGTTGCCATTTCCTGAGATGATTCATTTGGTTTGCAACTTCATGGTTGATTGTTTTTCCACTGAAGTCTTTTGCACTAATTGAAATCTCAGTTGTTATTCCCAAATCATGTTGAGAATAGGTTGTTTGTCCTGTTGCTCTTGCAAGCTTCATTTTGTCTTCGAGATTCGAACTTATTGTTTCTGGACCACAATCTGCAATCTGATCATCGACAACTACTCCACAACCAGAACAGATTATTTCGCCATTCTGCATGTCATCAACTAACGATGATCTACATTCAGGACAGCTTTGGGTTTGTAATATGTTCATCTTTTATTTCTCCTAAATTTTTTTGGTTTAGTTGCAGAAGATTGCTCAAACATGAAAACACGTTTTCCAATAAATTTATTGATGTTATTTGTTAAAGACGTTGCTGATGCAAACGGCCTTTTTACTGGACCAATTAGTTCCATTACTTTTGCAACTCTAGTTCCTTTGTCGTCACAGAGTATTTGTCCTTCAACCAATTCTTTTGATAGCTGAATGATTACCCTGCCACTTCCGGCTAGGTGCATTATTTCGCCTACCTCCTGCAATTAACAATAGTAGAAATGATTACACTATCATAGACTTCTGTCAACTTTACTTTAGCTAAGAGCTAGAATAGATTTTATTTTGTTTGCTTAGCTCTTTTTGAAATAAGCTTTTGTGAAATTTTGTTAAGAATAATTGTCTTAGAGGATCCTTTTGGTAACACGATATAGCCTGATCTAACAAATGGCCTTTTTGGAAATCTTACTTTATCGTCAGATTCTGTTATTTCAAATCCTGCTGATGTTGTTGCATCTATCAATTCTTTTAATGAAGGGTCAAAAATACATTTTTCTAATGCTAACCTTCTTCCTTTTGATTTTTTTAAATTTTTATTAAAATAATCCAACCATATTACGACGTGCTCGTAATCTTTCATTTTATTCTTTTAGTAAAACTGCGTTAACTATTCCGTTTTGTCCTGGTTTAGAAACAACTCTGCATTTACCTTCTTGTGTTTCAAGAATTGCACCTTTACTAATTATCCCTCTTCTTTTATAATCATTATTTGTAGCATTATCTAAAACTTTGATAATTTTTGATTTAACTACTTTGGCATTCTCTGTTGCTAAATTAACAAAATCAATTGATTTTAAAGCGACTTTATTATTATTTCCACGAACTCTTCTTGTTATTGTTACTTGAGCTCCATTAATTGCTTCATTTGGATATCTATCAGTTTCATATTTTCTTCTAATTCTAAGTGGTTTTCTTCTTCCTCCAGTTATCTTACTGGTTGCTAAATTCTCTACTGATTTTTTCACAAAAATTAGTTGAATTACTCTAATTTATACAAAACGCCAAAAATTAGCCTTAAATCAAAAATCTATCTATTTTGTTTCTGTTGTAATTTGTGGTGTAGTGGTTGTCTCTCCTCTACTTGCAGTTTTTCTTACTTTGGAAAACAATCTTGATTTTAGATCTTCAACATCGCCTTGAATTCCAAAATATTTTTGGAATTTTTCAGTTGTCGTGTAAATTTTTAATCTACCTACATTTTGATGTGTAATGTAATCTAGTTGTCGTAATTCTTTAAGATGTGCATAAACTCCTGAACCTCTTGTTTCAACAAGCTGTTTTGATGCTATTGGTTGCATATATGCAATATATGATAATGTCTTTAAAGTTGCATTTGGTAAAACTGGTTTTGATGCATACCTCTTAACTGTTGAACTGTATTCTGGTTTTAGTTGCATTACATATGACCCATCTGGTAGTGTTGTAATTTCTAATGCTTTGAATGCTGTTTTTGTTTTTTTCATAATTGTTTCAAGTAAACCTAATGTTTTTGTTCTTGATTCTGTGCCTGATGCTCTGATTATGTCTTCTATTCTAAGTGGTCGACCTGCTGAATAGAGTGCTGATTCTATTCTTGCAGTTGCTTCGTCCAAATTTTCAATTTTAACCAAATTACATCACTCACCTTTAAAATTTAGATAAAGCTGTTTTTCTCCATTTTTATTCTGTTACGGTCTCTTCTTTCATAAGTATAATTTTAATATCATCATTTTGTTGCTCTAAATCTACTTTTTGATCTCTTGCTAAAAATAATGCTGCAAAAAAGCATCTGATCGAATCCACTTGATCAAGTTCTGCAATAATATCCTGCAGTAATCCAAACCCTGTATCTGCAATTTTTTTCATAATTAGATCTTCATATTTTCCAATAATACTCTCTAGTGAAATAAAAAACTCTTGAAAATCAGGTGCTTCAATTGGCTCTATGTCCAATTTACTATTTCTTCTTGACTGTGGGTTTGCAATTGTACCAATAAGATTTTGCAGCAATCCTAACAAATCATCTAATGAAACTGGATATGTTGATTCATGTCTATATGGAATATCAATTAATTCTATATCTACATCTGTTCTTTGAAAGCTTGGTTTTTTATCCATAGCTGCTTTTTGTAATGCAAAAATACTTTCAACTTTCATTCTATAAATTAATGATGATGATAATGCTGCCATTCCTGCAACCTTGAGATCTTTTCTACCTGTTTTTTCTAGAATTTTTGCTAATAAATTTAAAATTTGAATTAGATCTATTTCCCAAACATCTTTTTTTACAACTGCTTTAGGATCAAATAAAATATTGATTGGTTCTTGGGAAATACTGTTGGGAGTTTGAGATTCACTCACAGCATAACTATTCTCCTATTCAATAATATCTAATGACTCTACTTTTTTCTTACTTCCAGTCAACTCTTATATTGTAAAGATGATTTTTTTTTGTTATGAAATCTTCACGTATTGTAGCTCCTAATGAACCTCTTTCTATATCTGAATTTGATACACCAAAACCTGAAGGAGATCAAGTTTTACTTAAAGTAAATTCTGTGGGTGTGTGTCATAGTGATTTACACCTGTGGGAAGGTGGGTATGATCTTGGAGATGGAAAATTTATGAAAGTTACTGACAGAGGTGTAAAATACCCTGTTACCCCTGGTCATGAAATTGTTGGTACTGTTGAAGATATTGGAAGTGATGTTTCAGGTATTATGAGAGGCGATCAAGTGCTTGTTTTTCCTTGGATTGGATGTGGTGAATGTCCTGCATGCAAAGTTGGTAATGAAAATTTATGTGATACACCAAAATCCATGGGTGTTTTTCAGGATGGTGGTTATTCTGACTATGCTTTAATTCCAAGTTTTAAATATTTAGCAAAATTGGATGGGGTTAATCCTGATGCTGCAACTTCCCTTGCTTGTTCTGGATTAACTGCATATACTGCAATTAAAAAAGCAAATCAAAATTCTCCTGAATTTCTTGTCATTGTTGGCGCTGGTGGTTTGGGATTAATGGGTGTACAAATTGCTAAATCTATAACTAATGCTAAAATTATTTGTGCTGATTTAGATGACGAAAAATTAAACACTGCCAAAGAAATGGGTGCTGACTTTGTGATTAATTCTAAGGATCCTCAAACTGCTGAAAAAATTATGTCCATTTGTAATGATAAGGGTGCTGACAGTGTTGTTGATTTTGTTAATAACCCCCCTACGGCAAAACTAGATTTTGCTATTTTAAGAAAAAGAGGAAATTTGGTTTTAGTCGGATTATTTGGTGGTTCTTTTGAATTATCTTTAGTAACAATTCCTCTAAAATCAATTACAATTCAAGGTGCATACACTGGTAACTATGCTGATATGGTTGAATTACTTACTCTTGCAAGAAAAGGTATTCTTAATCCAATCATCTCTAAAAGATATACGCTTAATGAAGCAAATACTGCATTGGAAGATCTTAAAGCAAGAAAGATTATTGGTCGTGCTGTCATAAATCCTTAATTTAGTTTTGATCTTTAAAATTTTGTTTTAATAATTTAGTAATCTTCTAAAATCCAACCTGTTTTAATAATTTCATGATCTTTTTGTTCTCCAATACCTGTTGCGTATCTCCAAATACACATTGCATTTGTTTGCATACTTTCTTTTATTTTTAACAAAGATTCTGTTTCAAAATTTAAATTTTTATCTGCAGTTCCACATTCCTTACAAAATTTACATTTTTCATCTAGCTTAATTGGATTTATTTCAATCAATGGATATGCACTACATGCTAACGGTTTATTATTGTAAATTTTACATGGGAATCCTCCATGGGTTGATTTTTTACCGCTCTCTGTATCTAAGAATGGACAAGTATTACCGTTCTCTTTAATTCCCATTAATTGATATGCTAAAATTTTTGTTGGCATTTGATTTCTATTTTCAGAAACCCCTATCCTTGGTAAAATTTTTATTTTTATTTTATTTTCTTGTGCTAATTTTTCAATACTTTCTTTTTCTTCTGGTAGTATTAGTACACCTATTTTGCCAAATTCTTTCGTTGGATAATATTCCCTTTCAACACAACACTGAGAACACTCATCAATACATCTAAACTCCATTGACTAATTTTGAATGTAATAGATAAAATTTCTTTTGAATCATATCTTCCTGAAAGTTCATCTTCTAAAAACCTCATCAGTTATATGGTAACTTAATTTATCAAAATTATGGGTAAGCGTCAAGTAAAAAATGAAAGTGCTCTGAAAGAAATACGTCTTCCAGAAGAGGGTGAATTGTTTGGTCGTGTATTGAAAATGATGGGTGGAGAAAATGTTATGATAAAATGTGATGATAATATAACCAGACGAGGAAGAATTAGGGGAAAATTAAAGAGAAGAGTTTGGATTCGAGATAACGACATTGTAATTATTGCTCCTTGGGATTTTGATAAGGAAGGACGTGGGGATATTGTTTGGAGATTTACATTACCTCAAGTAGAATGGCTTAAAGATAATGGTCATATTGCTAAAGATCTCTAATTTTCAGATACCTTAGTTAATATAGTGAGTGTATTGTTTCAGAAAATATGGAACAAGGTACCGTAAAATGGTTCAACCGTACTAAGGGCTTTGGTTTTATCGAAAGAGAAGGTGGCGACGATATGTTCGTTCACAAATCTGATGTTGATGGATTCATCAATGAAGGCGATAAAGTCGAGTTTGAAGTTGGTGAAGGCCAAAAAGGCCCAGCAGCACAAAAAGTCAAAAAATTAGAGTAGACATTTGAATTTTTAAATTAAGATTTCATCTATGTTTTCTTAAACAGTCTATTTTTTTATTATTTTTATTTTCTAGAAGATTTGTGGTCCCGCGGGAATGAATTGAACATTCGACAACCCGGTTTCTGTATGCCTGATATGCTGTTTTTTCGGTCAGCCATCTTAAGCCAACAACTACAGCCGGAAGCTCTACCAGGCTGAGCTACCACGGGACAAAAATTATTAATATTATTGCTCTTAAAAACCATAGTGCTTTTTTTAATCTATATTTAATATATGGATAAATAGTCTTAAAAATTCCAAATAACATAATGTCTAAATTAAATTTATCATATTCTGGGTATGTTTGCGCCCCTTACCTCCATAATCGTGATTCTCTTGAATTAAAAGAAATTTGGACTAGTTCTAGAAATATTGAAAAATTATTTTTTGTCACTGGAACATTTTCTGGTGACAGCCAACCATATTTTTCAACTTCTGCTAATCATTATCTACTCGCTAAATTCAAAGATAATTCTACTGTAGAAAAAGAATTATCTAAACATATTCAAGAAAAAACTTCATTTTTATTTAATGTGCATGATAGTCTTTTTGAAAGAGAAGTTTTAGGTGAAACTAATTTCATTTCAATATACTATTTGGAATATGGGGACGATGATGATGATTTACAAGAAATTGCAGGGTTATTGTTAAAAAGAGAAAAAATTGAAATTGCAGGAATTGGGAATATGTCTACCCTCTGTTCAATCTCTTCAAAATTCACATTTCCTTATTCTAAAAATATGGTGATAATTGAAGTTGCAAGTGAAAAAAGTCATCAAAGTGTAAAAAAATACTGTGATCAAACTCAACGTGATGTTAATCGAAAAGGATTCACATTATCTAATCTATTGAGTCTTTCAATCCTTGATCAGCTAAAGTAGAAGTTAAATATTCGAGCAAAAACTGTTTTTCATGAGTAAACCATCTGATCTAGGTTCTTTGAAAATTGGATCATACATTCTACTACCACACACTGATCAACCTAGCGGTGAGGCTTGTAGAATTATTGAATATGATACATCAAAACCTGGAAAGCACGGTGCAGCAAAAGCCAGAATAGTTGGTCAAGGCATATTTGATGGAAAAAATAGACCTCATGTTGGCCCTGTGAGTATGCAAATTCACATTCCAATGATTAACAAAAAAGTTGGACAAATTATTTCAATTAATGGTGGAACCGTACAAGTTATGGATTCTGAATCATTTGAAACCATAGATGTTGCTATGATTGACGAGGCGGTTGAAGGGAAATTAGAAAATGGACAAAATGTTGAATATTGGGTTGTAATGGAACATACCAAAATTATGAGTATCAAAAATAGTTAGTTTACTAATTTTATAAAAATACTTTATTTATTCAAATATAATATTGATAATTGTATTTTAATCATAGCACTAAAATCCTGTGTATTTCAAATTATTACAGATGCTGATGATTATTGGAAAAGCCGTCTGATTTGTGATGACGATTATGAGTATTGAAGCATCTCTTTTAATACATTCTAGAATTTTATTAGACCGACTTTTTTAATAAAATTATGAAATTAGCCTGTCTTTTTTCTGGTGGAAAGGATAGCACATATGCTATTCATCTTGCTAAAAAACAAGGACATGATGTTGTATGCTTGCTGAGTATATTCCCAAAATCTGAAGAAAGTCATCTTTTACATCATCCTAATTTAAGATGGACTAAATTACAATCTGAATCAATGAACATTCCTCAATTAACTATTATTTCTAATTCTAATGAAACTAGCGATGAATTAATTGTAATGGAAAAATTATTACAAAATGCAAAAGAACAATTTCAAATTGATGGTTTAGTTCATGGTGGAATTAAAAGTAAATTTCAAAAAGAAAAATTTGAAACTTTGTGTTTAAAATTAAATTTAGTTTCTATTGCACCATTATGGGGTACTGATCCAAAAGAATACATGAATCAATTACTTGATTCTAATTTTCATTTTATGATGATTACAGTATCTTCTGATGGTTTAGATGAACAATGGTTGGGAAAATTAATTTCAAAATCTGATATTGAAGTTTTGAATAATTTATCTGATAAATTTGGATTTAATTTAAATTTTGAAGGTGGAGAATCTGAAACTTTTGTAATTAGTTGTCCTCTTTTTTCTCACCCTATCAAAATTAATAAATTTACAAAAAATTGGGATGGCTATAGAGGAAGGTTTGAAATAGTGGATGCGGAGTTAAATTACAATGCTTGATGGATTAAAAACTAGTTTAGGTGATGCAATCAAAAAGATTGTTAAATCTTCAGGCATAGATGAGGAATTAATTAAAGATCTTTGTAAAGATGTTCAAAGAGCATTATTGACGTCTGATGTAAATGTGAGATTAGTTCTTGAAATTACTAAGAGATTAGAGGAGCGTTCATTAAATGAAACTCCGCCTCCTGGGCTTTCACGTAAAGATCATATTGTAAAGATTCTCTATGATGAATTATCTAAATTACTTGGTAATGAATCTGATTTTAATTTTATACCTGGTAAACAAAATAAAATAATTTTATTGGGAATTCAAGGAAGTGGTAAAACCACTGTGGCATCAAAACTTGCTAAATTTTTGACTGGTCAAGGACACAAAGTTGGTGTTGTTGGTGCTGACACCTATAGACCTGGTGCATTAATTCAGCTTAAAATGATGTGTGACAAATCTGATGTTGAAGTTTATGGTGAAGAAAATAATAAGGATTCTCCAAACATTGTAAAAAATGGATTAAAATATTTTGAAAATCAACCTCTCGATGTAATTATAATTGATACTGCTGGTCGTCATAAAGAGGAACATGATCTACTTGAAGAAATGGGTAAAATCAATAAAGTTGCAGAACCGGATTTAGCTTTACTTGTAATTGATGGTACTATCGGACAACAATGTTTCAATCAAGCAGAAGCATTTCATAAAACCATTCCAGTTGGGGGTGTAGTCATTTCAAAATTAGATAGTTCTGCAAAAGGTGGTGGTGCACTTGCAGCATCTGCTGCAACTGGTGCACAAATAATGTACATTGGTACTGGCGAAAGAATTGATGATTTAGAAAAATTTTCACCCACTAGATTTGTTGGTAGATTACTTGGAATGGGTGATATTCAAGCTGTATTGGATTTGGCAAAAAGATTGGAAAATGAGGGTGATGATGTTAGAATGAAACGAATTTCAAGTGGAAAAATGAATATGGATGATTTCTTTTATCAGTTAGAGGAAGTTACTAAAGTTGGTTCTTTGAAAGGACTTCTTGATAGCATGCCTGGAATGTCTGGCATGGTCAAAGAGGATCAAGTTGATCAAATGGAAGATAGAGTTTCAAAATGGCGGTATATCATTCAAAGTATGAATGAAGATGAAAAGGCAGATCCTGACTTACTTAATTCTTCTAGAATTAAACGAATTGCACGTGGTTCTGGATGGGCTGAGGGTGAAGTCAAAGAGTTACTCAAAAATTATAAAAATTCTAAGAATTTAATGAAGGCTTCCAAAGGTCGTCAAATGCAAGGTACTCTTAGAAAAATGGGATTGGGATGATTTTTTCTAACCCTATCTTTAAAAATGTCTGAATATCAAAAAATTATCCTTCTTGCAAATCAAATTTTAAAAAATCATGAATTATGTTATCATTGTTTAGGACGATTATTTTCTAAACAATTAGGTCTTTCTTCAAATAAAATTCTTGGTCAAAAATTGAAGAAAAATTTTAAATCTTCTCAAAAATGTTTTATCTGTAAGAATTTATTTGATAATCTAAATTATTTTTTAAAAATGATGATTGATTCTACATCTGATTATTCTTATCGTACATTTAGTGTTGGAACTACTGTTAAACCTTCTATTGTTGATAGGGATGATTACATTAGATCACATTACAAACTAATGGGAGTTGATAGTGTTAAAACTGATATTACAAAAGAATTGTCTAAATCTTTTTCTAAAAAAACAAAAAAAATTCTAGATTTTTTAGATCCTGAAATACATCTTATAATAAATTTTAAAAATGAATCTTGTCAATTACATTCTAAATCTATTACTTTTTCTGGAAGATATGTGAAAACACTACGTGGAATTACTCAAAAACAAAAATCTTGTATAAATTGTAATGGTAGAGGATGTAGAACTTGTCTGTTTCACGGTATTTCTGAATTTACTAGTATTGAAGGAATAATTTCACAATATATTTTTAAAAAATTTGGCGGTACTACTACAAAATTTACTTGGATTGGTGGTGAGGATAAATCTAGTCTTGTTTTAGGTCCTGGTAGACCATTTTTTGTTAAACTCCACCATCCAAATAAGAGAACATCAAAATTAACTTCTATTGATCTTGATTCTATTAAACTTAAAAATTTAAAAATCATTGATAAATTTCCTCAAAAACCTATAATGTTTAATTCTTCTATTGAGATTAAAATTTCTTCTAAAAGTACTCTTGATTCACAATATCTCAAAAAATTAAAAAATATTTGCAATGACCCCGTTATGGTTTATGAAAAATCTGGAAAACGTTTCGAAAAACAAATTTTTTCTTTAAGTTACAAAAAACTCTCTCTCTATAATTTCTCTTTATTTATGAAAGTTGAAAGTGGATTACCCATACGACGATTCATCGAGGGGGGGGATGTTTCTCCTAATATCTCTGACATCCTTAACTGCAAATGTACGTGTGAGGAATTTGATTTTCACGATATTGAGGTTTGATCATAACAATTAACTACCTCGAAATTTTCTAAATTTACATGCCAATGAGAAAAACAGGTAAACATCAAAGACGCGCTGATCAAAGCGAAAATAGACGTAAAGTCAAAAAAGCAAAAGGCGGAAAGCCTAGATCTTCATAAATCAACATTTTTACATTAAAATTATCTAGTTCTAGCGTTGGATCCTTTAGTACGTTTTAGAGATGCACATTCTAAGGGGCTTATACCTGACGATGTTTATGATTTAACCTTGAAGCGTTTTCCTATTGCCGTTGCTGGGATAGATCGAATTGAAAAAGCATCAGGAATTCAATACCCTGTGGCTTATGTGGAACCTTCACTTGTGCTTTCTTCATCTGATTCAAATTCATATGAATATGGAATTCTTTTTGCTAGAACTATTCCTGTTATGTTTGAAGAAAAATTTCAAGTAGTAATTCAAGTTTCTGCTCCTCTAATCGCTTATGGATTAAAGGGAACAATTCATGCTATTTTGGCTCACGAATTTTTACATTTTTTAGAATTAATGAGAAAAATATCTAAAATGGAATTACTTTCTGATGAAATATCTGGAAATTTATTTGAAAATGTCTATAGTGATGAAACAAGATTATTTGAACCAAAAGTTGTTTTTAAAGATAGAATGCTATTGAATCATATTACAAAAAAATTTCCTGCTGGATTTCGTGATTATAAACTTGAAGATAAAGTGATAAAATTTTGGGCTGATAGAAATTTACCCAAATCAAATATTTCTTTAGATACTAATAATGTAAAATTGTCTGTAGAATCGTTATCTAAAATAAAACTTGATCCTAAATTTATTTTAAAAATTAAGCAGTTAGAGGAAAAAAGTTTAAAAACACACAAGAAAAAATTGTATTGAGTACTAATTATTTAAAATATTTTTTTATTGTTTAAATTCTGTTAATCCACATTTTCCACAGGTGTTTCTATCTTTATGCTCTGACATGAATACTCCTTTTCCACATCTTGAACAATTTTTTCTAATTTTTGTTACTTTATCTCCTTCAACTTTGAAATATTGGTGTACTTTTGGGCTAGAACCTTTACTGCCTTTTTTTTCTACAGGCATTATTCTGTTTTCTCCTCTGCTGGGACTTCAACTGTTTTCTCCTCTGCTGGGACTTCAACTGTTTTCTCCTCTGCTGGGACTTCAACTTTTTCAGCTTCAGCAATTTTTGCTTTAGTTTTTTCTAACCTTGAGAAAATAGTTGGGTTGATGTGTTTTTTTGCTAATCCTTCATCATCATATACATAGAAAGTTCCTGTTACTTTTAACATTCCAACATTTGTTTTTAGTCTCATTGGAATCACAATTTTTCCATCTAATTTGAATTCCTTTGTTATCATATCTACTGCTTCTAGAGTTTTGAGTTTACCGCCTAATCCTGCAAAATCACAGGTTAATTCTCTTCTTGATAAGAAGGTATTATTGACGTCTGAAAGTGTCTGAATAAGTGACATGTATCAAAAATCTCTAGATATTTCATATAAACCTAGTTGAATTTGCACAAGAAATTTAAGAAAATACTATGAATTAATGGTATGGAGAGATATTTGATTCATATAAAAAATGAAAAATATATTCCTATAAATTCACGTGACATTCTTTATCGAACACGAGATCTAATATCTGGAATGAATGCACATGTTAGACTTGTTAGAGTTGCTACCACCTTTATTGAATTTGATGTGGCTATTGAAACAAAAGATGTGGATGATCTTGTTGAAAAATTATCTCCTATTGGTGATTTAGATAATATACGACATGTAGTTGAAGAGGAAATTGAAATAGATCAGGGAATTAAAGATGGTATTTTTTATTTTAATAGTGAGCGATTTTGGGAATGCCATGAAGCATTTGAAGGTGTTTGGAAACAATGTTTTGGTCGTGAAAAAGAATTGGTCCAAGGAATTATACTTGTAGCTGTTGCATATGCTCATGCTCAAGCAAATGAATTAAGTATTGGAGTTGCAATGCTAACTAGAGCTTTAGAAAAATTAGGAAGTTCTCCATCCATGTATCATTCAATTGATGTGGAACAAATAAGAAAAAAATCTATTGAAATGCAAAAAATTAATGATTTAGTTCTATTTGAGATCTAATTAATTCTAAAGATTTTGTAACTACTTCTGCACCTTGTAGTAAACCTATACTGCCTTTTTTTGCTTGCTCTTCTGTCATTCTTGTTGTTCCATCATTTTTAATAAAATCAGCTGAAACTATAACTGGTACTGGATCATCACTATGTCCTTTGTTAATGCATGGTGTTGAGTGATCTGCTGAAATAATTATTGCAACTTTACTTGAATCAATATTTTCCACAAGTGTTTTAAAAAATCGTTGATCAATTTCTTCAATATTTTTCATTTTGCCTATGGCATCTCCATCATGACCAAATTCATCTGGTCCCTTAAGGTGGACGTATATTGCATTTTGTGTCTCCATTGCATTTGCTGCCACTCTTGCTTTTTCTTCATAATCTGTTAAACCCCCTGCTTCAAATGCTTTCATTTTAAGAACTTCTGAAATTCCAAGTTCAACTGGCATATCTACTATACATGAAAATTTCATTTTATGTTTTTCATTAATTGGTGACACATCTGGATATTTGTTACCTGCATCTCTAAGTAGGATACAACTGAGTTGTTTTTTATTTTCTTCTTTGCGCTTTTTATTTATTTTACTTTCTTTCATAATTTTTATTGATTGTTCTGAAAATTCATTTACTAAATTTGCTGTAAATTTAGAATTTTCAACATCATCTAACGGTAAACATTTTTCAATTTTTAAAAAGTCTCCAACTGCTTTTGCTACTCCCATTCCACCGATGTTACTATATGCTGGATCTGTATTTGTTATTTTTGATGATAATTTTTTGGATGGTGTTCTGATTCTAACTGTTACTCTATGACCTATTGTTGGTGCAACCACTATTTTTGTATCTGGATCTGAAAATTTTATTTTTTCTTCTAATTCTTTTGCAATTCCATCTGCATCTTCTTTTTCAATATGTCTACCTGCTCTTCTATCTGTGATTATTTCTTCCTCGTTTAATGTTGAATAATTACCTCTTAATGCTAAATCCCCATCTTTAAAATCAATTCCAACTCCTATTGCTTCTATGACTCCTCTACCTGCATAATCTACATGTTCAAATTTGTAACCTAACATATTGAAAACTGCAATATCTGATTCTGGAGCTATACCTTTTCCTACTGAAATTACTTCTCCAATTACCCCATTACTTGCAATTTTATCTAATGTGGGCGTATTTGCAGCTTCTAGTGGTGTTTTTCCATTTAAATTTGGATGTGGCAGATCCCCTACCCCATCTAAAAGAACGTAAATCATGTGTACTTTAGAATTATCCATCTAAAACCCTGTTTATCTAAATTTTAGATCTCTGTTTTAAATCTTGCAATGTATTTGCGATCATTTTCTTTTTATGTCAAATTTTAATTCTAAATGATTTACTACAATAAATTATTTTTTATATTATTCATTTTTTCTTTTCATTTAATTTAAGAAAACGTTTTAACACACAATTACTTTCAATTACCATTATGGGTGATATGCGTAAAGATTATGTTTCTGAACATTTCATGATTGTCTCTAAAAAAGATGATAAGGTAGTTGTTTCAAAGAAATCTCCTTTTGCTCCTGGTAATGAATCCATGACAAACCCTTCTGTTTTATCTCTTGTTGAGAAGGATGGTATGTTACAACGTCTTCAAGATAGTGAAGATGATTATGTTGAAGGTTGGTCAATCCGTGTTTTTGAAAGTAAGAATCCTATTGTTTCAATTGACACTGAAAATTCTTATAGTGATAAACCATTTTACAGTGAACCTGCATACGGATACCATTATGTTATTGTTGCATCACCCAACCCTAAAGATACTTTTTCAACAATTCTTCCTGAACAGTGGTCTAATGTTTTAGTTGTAGTACAAGATAGATTGAGGTGGCTCTATACTCAAAAAGGTGTAACTTATGTTTCAATTTATGGTGATTATGGTGATCTTGCTGGAAATACTAATCCTCATCCTCATCTGAATATTCTCACTCTTTCTACAATTCCTCCAATTATTGAGGCTGAGGCTGAAGCATCTCATAAAATTTTGAATGAAAAAGGTGTTTGTCATATGTGTCAAACCATAAATGAGGAACTTAGTGGACCTAGACAAATTCTTCAAACTGATGGATTCATTGCTTTTTCACCTTGGGCTCCTTCATATCCTTATGAGTTTTGGATTTCTCCAAAAAAACATTCTACTAGTTTTTCAAAAATTACTCAAAAAGAAATTAATGATCTCTCTTTGATTCTGAGAGCAACTTTGGGTGGACTCTCAAATACTATTAAAAATGTGGCATACAATTTAGTTTTTCATCTTTCTCCTGAAAAGAAAAATACTAGACAAATTCATTGGCACATTGAAATTTATCCAATTACTAAATCATGGTCAGGACTAGAACGTGGGTATGGAATTTTTGTAAATGATGTTTCTCCTGAAGATGCTGCTGAAAAACTTGGAACTGCATGTAGGAAAGAATTAGCTAATCTTGTTGGCATTATTTGATTTTTTGAATGGTTTATTTATCAACTAAAATTAGCTAACAATATGGCAATTGAAAAATGGCTTGCAATTACTAGTGTGGGTCTTTTTGCAATGTTTGCTGGTGAGATGATTTCAGTTTATAATTTTATGAATACTGTTCCTGAAGATGCTGTAGTTGCACAAGGTTTTTCACCAGATCCAAAATTAATTCAATTTGTTTCAATTGGTGTTGCACCTGCTGGAATTTTAGCTGCAGTTGCTTTTATCATGTCTCGAAATTATGGTTCCAAACAAGTTGGTTCTTTGATAATTATTGGAGGAATAATTCTACTAGCAGGTAATATTGTTTCATATTCAATGATAGATTCAATTAGAGATAGTTATGTTACAGATGCTGTAAAATACCTGCCATTATTATTCATAATATTATCTGCACCTGTGATGGGCGTTGGTGCATCTTTGATTCTAAAACAAAAAAAACGTCCAAAAAAACGATTTTTCTAGATATGATTAAATCTTAATTCATTTGAATGATATTTGAATCCTATTTCTTCATAAAATGCTTTGACATCATCTGAG
>CAJQSS010000010.1 GCA_905616385.1 uncultured Candidatus Nitrosopumilus sp.
CCATATTTTCAACTTCTTTTCCATCCATATTTCTAATCATATTAGTAATTACAATAGGAATTTTATTAGTAATTGCATAAAATGATAATTCGTGCATATATTTCATAAATAAAGAATTTTTTTCAAAAATAGATTTATTATTTTTATATTCATAAGAAAATAAATCAGTTACATTATCAATTACAATTAAAGAAAAATTATTCGCCTGAAAATTTTTAATTGAATTAATTTGTTCAGACGTATTTGTTATTCTAGATACAGTAATCTTATCAAGTAAATTAAAATCAATACTAGATTTTTTCTGAATTTCTAAAATTCTTTCAGGTCTAAAACCACCTGTAGTATCCAAATACAAAACATTCCCTCCATTTTTAATTGAATTAATTGATAATTGTAATAGTAACTGAGTTTTTCCAGTTCCATTACCTCCAAAAATATCTACAATGATACCATTAGGAATTCCTCCAGACAAAAAATTATCTAATTTTAGTAAACCAGTTGAGATCATTTATACAATTTATAGAAATATAAGAAAAAATTTAAAGAATTTCAATTTTTTCAAGCGTGATAAGGCTTTTATGCTGGCAAATAAGTTTCCAAATTAAGTGAATATTTAGTGTCCCAACCAAACAGTGCAAAAAGACCATTAACAGTTCTTCAAAAAAGCATAAAGAAAAAAGTTACAGTTAGATTAAAAAATGAAGTTGAATACAAAGGTAAAATGGATAATGTCGATTCTTATATGAATTTGATAATGACTGATGCAGAAGAAATCCATGATGGCAGAACCATTGCAAACTATGGTAGAGTAATCGTGAGAGGAAATAATGTATTATTTATCAAATTAGAAAATGAACTTTAATTAAATTAAGAGTGGTTTAATGACCAATACTTTTCTATTTACATCAGAATCAGTAACAGAAGGTCATCCAGACAAAATATGTGATAATATATCAGATGCATTTTTAGATGAATATCTAAAGCAAGATCCAAATTCAAGAGTAGCAATTGAAACAATGGTAACTACAGATTTTGTTGTGGTGTCTGGTGAAGTTACATCTAAAGCAGTTTTTGATAAAAAAGCCCAAGAAGAATTAGTTAGAAAAACCATTAGGGATATTGGATATAACGATAAAGAATTAATGTTTGATGGTGATACTTGTAAAGTTGATTTAAGATTACATTCACAAAGTCCTGATATCAGTCAAGGAGTAACAGCAACTGAAGAAAAAGAACAAGGTGCAGGAGATCAAGGATTAATGTTTGGTTATGCAACAAATGAGACGGAAGAATTAATGCCTATGCCAATCTTATTGGCTCACAAACTTATTCAAAAATTATCTGAAGTTAGACGAAATAAAACATTAGCATGGGTAAGACCAGATGGTAAATCACAAGTTTCAGTAAAATATGAAGATGATAAACCGACAAAAATTGAAACAGTTGTAATATCAACACAACATGCACCTGGAATTTCTCAAGAAGAAATTTCAAATGAAATTATTGATAAAGTAATCAAACCTGTTTTAGGAAATCTTTGGAATGATGAAATTAAAATTCACATTAATCCTACAGGAAAATTTGTAATTGGAGGACCTCATGGTGATGCCGGTTTAACTGGAAGAAAAATAATTGTTGATACATATGGTGGATTTGGAAGACATGGTGGTGGAGCTTTTTCAGGAAAGGATCCATCTAAAGTAGATAGATCAGCATGTTACATGTGTAGATATATTGCAAAAAACCTTGTTGCAGCCAAATTTGCTGATAGATGTGAAGTTCAATTAGCATATGCAATAGGTGTAGCAGAACCAGTATCACTTTATGTTAATACTTTTGGAACAAATAAAATTCCAGAAAATCAAATAGAGGAATTAGTTAGAAAGAATTTTGATATGAAACCATCAGGTATCATTTCAGAATTAGATTTGAAAAGACCAATTTATAAAAAAACAGCAGCATATGGTCATTTTGGAAGAAATGAGCCAGAATTTACTTGGGAAAAAACAGACAAAGTAGAAAAACTAAAGCAATCTGCCGGACTTTAATAATTCGATAATAGATTCAAATTTTATTTGAGTTATTTTTTGTAATTTATTATAATTTCCCTTGAAATCACCAATTAGAATATTTAGATCATCTACTCCAAAATTAGATTTTGAATTAGTTATAGCATCATAATATGCATTTTCTAAATTAATTTTTTTTATTTTTATTTTAGTCCCTTTAGAAAAAAGTTTCACATATTGTTCAAATGTAAGATAATCAGGACCAACAAGATCAATTATTTTATTTTTAAATTTAATTTGATCAAGTGATTGAAGAAAAATTTTAACCACATCATTGATAGAAATTGGTTGAATAGAATAATTTCCAGAACCCGGAATTTCAACTGTTTTAATTTTAATCTGCTTTTTCAAAAA